>JAGWYX010000448.1 GCA_018969165.1 Verrucomicrobiota bacterium | reverse complement strand
GAGCATCGAGGCGGTGCCAGCGCCGACAAGGCCGATGAATTCGCGTCGGGTGAGACCGTCGGTTCGCGGCCCGCACGTTCCCGAGCAGTTGCACTTGCGCATGATCGTCTCCGGTTGGTTCTGGCCGACGGCGTTCTTCACGCCTGCCGGGCGGGTCTTGCCGCGTTGCGCGCTGGACTCGCCGGGCACGCCATCGGTTTGGTATTGGCGTTGATGTTGGATTCGACTTCCGCGGAATGCAAATGATTTTGGCGGGCCCGCTAGAGTCCGTGAACCGAGACACAGGCCGTCATCAACTCAAGTTTTGGCGTCTCTTTGGCGGTCGGTGCTATTCCCTCAAGGACTCCATGAGCGAGGCGCGCAAAGTGGATGGACGCCGGAATCGAACGGCCAGAGATGTTTTAAGGAGCGGGGTAGGAGGTCCGAGGCACGCCTCGCTCGGCAGTTCTTGCCGGCTTCGCCGGATCCGATCGCCATGACAGTGGACAATGGCCTGGCCTTGCGCTAATACTCGCTTCATCCGTTGGCGGGGCAGGCAGTGTTCGGGCCGCCACGCCAGTTTCGTGCACGCTCATAAAGGCTCGCCTGGACCGGGTACATTAAAGGTTTTCAATGACGAACATCACGCTGTTTGCCAGCGCGCTGGTGGCCCTGGTGACCGCCGCGGCCGCCGAGCCACCACCAGGAACCGTCCTCTTCCAACTCCCGCTCGGGCCGATCACCCTGACCAATGCGGATTCCAACGGGAGCGCCTTGAAGTCGTTCGCGCTCCCGATCGAGCATTTGCGGGGCACGCGCGTTTCCCTCTCGGCCTTGATCAAGGCACGGGACATTTCCGCCAAGCCGCAACCGTGGAATGGCGTCAAGCTCATGCTCAAAATCGAAACGCCCGGCCGCACGGAGTGGCCGCAGCCGACCGTCCCCGTCGGCACGTTCGATTGGCGGTCGGTCTCGAGTCGCATCGTGATCCCGGCCGATGCAACTTCAGCCGTGCTGATTCTCGGCCTCGAGCGCGTCACGGGCGCCGCCGAGTTTGCCCAGGTCAAAGTCGTGCTCAATCGCCTGGTTCAGTCGGCGCCGCCAGCGCCGCCGGACCAGCCGATTTTCCGAGGTCACGTGGAGCCGCGTCTGCGCGGCGCCATGGTCAGTCCGGAGATGACCGAGGCGGACCTGGCGGTATTGGCGGCCCAGTGGCACGCCAACCTGATTCGCTGGCAGCTTATCCGGTCGAATGCCGACTTGCGGTCCGGTCGCAGCTATGACGCCTGGCTGGCGGGCCTGCTGGACAAGACCGACCGGGTGCTGGGTTGGGCGAAACAACACCACGTGCGGGTCGTGCTCGACCTGCATTCCCCGCCGGGTGGTAAGCCCAGCGAAGGTGGTTATGTCGCGGCGATGGGCGAGTTCTTCACCCGGCCGGCGGCCCAGGAACATTTCGTCGCCGTATGGCAGAGAATCGCCCGCCGCTACCGGGGTAACACCGTCATCTGGGGCTTCGACCTGGTGAATGAACCGGTGGACGATCAGACGGCCGAAGGCTGTCAGGACTGGCAATCCCTGGCCCTGACCGCGGGCCAGGCGGTTCGCGAGATCGATCCGGAGCGAATCCTGATCATCGAGCCGCCGCGCTGGGGAAGTCCCGCCGGTTGGGAGGATTTCAATCCGCTCCCGTTGCCTCGCGTCGTTTACAGTTTCCACATGTACGAACCGAGCCGGTTCACTCACCAACGCGTTTTCGACAAGCAGCAATCCAGCGTGCAGTATCCCGGCCCAATCGATGGACACATGTGGAACCGGGACCGGTTGACTCAGGCAATGCAACCGGCCATCGACTTCGCGCGCAAGTACCGGGTTCACCTCTACGTGGGCGAGTTCAGCGCGATCCGGTGGGCGCCGGGGGCGGACCGGTACCTGGCCGACCTGACGAGCATCTTCGAGGAGCACGGCTGGGATTGGTCCTACCACGCCTTCCGCGAATGGTCCGGTTGGAGCCTCGAGTGCGGTTCCGACGAGCAGGACGATCGGCCGGTGGCCCGACCGACCTCGCGGTTTGCGGTGATCGAGCATTGGCTGCAGCAGAACTAGAGTCCTTGAGTTCCGAAACCTGTTGTTGTCAGACCAAGTTACGGCGTCCCTGCCATTTCTGTCGTCCGGCTCCTCAAGGCCTCCAGCGGGCCGGGATAGGGCGGCCGTAACCGAGCGGTCGCGTCAATCCACCGCGCGCCGGTTGCCGGGAGGTTCCGTCCAGGAATGGAAGCTCCGCTCCGTCGGCCGCGCTACTGGCCAGCAACGCGAAGGATTGCGTTGCCACCCACCGGGACCGGGACCGTGGCGGAAGTGTTGGTTGTGGCGGCGGTGACGTCCGACCACACGGCAAGCGAAGGATCGGTGGCTTGCTGCACCGTGAACGGGCCTTGCCCGCCGCTCCATTGGAGCATCAAGCTCGTTCCTTGGCGGCCAAACTGGGTGATGGTGATCGGTGGAATGAGGATGACGCTCATGGCCCCGCGGGCCGGATTGGTCGGACTCGGCGCTCCCGGGAAAGAGACCGTGTAAGCAAGATTGATCGCCGAGTTGGTGACGGTCCCGGTGGCGGTGACTTGCAAGATGAACCCGCCCGGGATGTTCGTGAGCGTCGCGGTCAGAGTGCCGTGCGTCGCGTCCACGTTTCCCGTGATGTTCCCAAACATGCCGACCCCCTGATCATCGAGTTGAATAATGTCGCCCTGCACCGTGCCGGGCATGTTGATCAGCGGCGGATCCATCTGGCCAAACACGTAGCCATCCATGTCAAAGGCCAGGTTCGCGTTCGTCCCGGTGACTTGGATGGCGATGACCGCCTTGCCAGTGGACCCGAAGGTAATGTTGGTCCAGGCGCCAACATAACGGCCCACGATGTCGGGCACGCCGCCCGCCGCGAGCGACGCTGGCATCACCAGCAATACCGGGAGAATCCGCCTCCAAACCCACGCGGCCGCCACCTTGCCTTCCAACGCCGCCCAGCGAGTATCTTTTGTGCTCGCGCTCATCCCATTAGCATCTTGTCAGATTACCGTGACACAAGTCAAGCGGTTCTATTGGACGCGCCGAGCCCGGAGGTGGCTCCCGTGCGCCGGCTGCCGAGCCAAGGTGCCGTACATCCCCAAACCCGTCAGACACGCCCCGGGACTACTCCACCGTCAGGCCGTCGAGCCACACGGTAAACGGCTCCTCCCCCCACGAATCCACCGAAAGACTGATGGCGTCGATCCGGTCCAACCCGACGGTGCCGGTCGTGATCCGCTGCCAATGCGCGTCGCCGGCCAGCGGAATCTCGACTGGCATCCAAAGCCAGCGCGCTTCACTGAACGGCGGGTCGTTCAGCAAATTGCCGTCCTTGACCGGTTTGAACTCGATCTGCCCGTGCGGGCCGTGGAGACGCACGATCGGCCCGGCATTCTGCCAACCCGAGACATTCGGGTTCTCCGCCTTGATCCAAAAGTGAATGACCTGCCTTCCGGCGAAATTCCACCCGGCGTCGCGGCTCGCCGGGTAAATCACCGTGGCGTAGGCGCCGGGATACGGATTCGGCGTGAAGCGCAGGCACGTGGTGCCCACCACGGCCCTCGAATCGTCCGCGATTGTCATCCGGGCTTTCCCGTCGTTGTTGAGTTCCAGTTCGTAGCCCCAGCGGGCCGCCTGGCCCTCGGTGCCCAGCTCGTGCGCCACTGGCTCCGTTACCAACAAATCCCGCCAGGCCAGCGCAGCCAGCACCCCGTTGTCAACCGTCAGGCCCAAACGATAGAAGCCGGGCCGCGTGAAGATTCGCTCGAGCTGCGGCCCGTCACCGGCCGCGCCGTCCAGCCACCAATGGAAACGCAGCCGCCTGCCATCCGGATCGTGGCTGGCGGAGGCATCGAAGCGAACCGGGTGGCCCGCGGACGCCCGTTGCGGTCCCACGAGCACCGCCACGGGGGCTTGGGCCGCCGCCACGCCTGGGGGCAGTTCGAGCAGGTTCGAAACGTTGGTAATGAAGTCGCCGGCGGCGTTGTTTGTCAGGAGATTCGACGCCAGGAGAATCGCGTCGCCCCAGCGCCCCCAAATCCCGAACCGATTGTTCGCGATCCGGTTTTGCTGGACGATCCAATGCTCCGTCCGCCAGCGGTGTCCCCTGGAAGCCACGTCGCCGCGGAAAGCGATCCCGGCCCCGTTGTTGTCGTGGACGAAGTTCCCCTCGAGCACGGTATGGCTGGAAGGTCCGCCGACGATGACAATGCCCCCGTGACGAAACCCAGGTTCGGGCGCGTTGTGATAGCCATTGGTCATGCCATTGAAGGCGGCTTCGTTGCCGATCAGCACCGTCTGATCGCTGCCGCCCAGCCAGAAACCGTAACTGCCGTGATTAGCGCGATT
>JAGWYX010000447.1 GCA_018969165.1 Verrucomicrobiota bacterium | reverse complement strand
GATCTCATTGGCCAGCGGGCTGACGATCGGGTTAACCGATCCGGAGGTGTTGGCCACCAGGAAACCGTTCTCGCCGATGCCGGTTTTAATGGTGGCCTGGGAGTTGGGCCCGACGTTCCAGCCTTGGCCCCCCGCACTGAGCACCACCGGGCTCAGGTTGCCGGAGGCGGTTTGGAAGGTGATCTGGCCGCCATTGGGGTTGCCGCTCAGGGAGATGGTATCACCTTGATTGAGGCCGACGGCCAGGTTTCCGGCGGTGGTCGGCAAGAGGATCATGTAATCGCCCGCGACGGCCTCGACGCTCAGCCGGCCACCGGAGTCGTAATTGATTTGCACCTGACTGGAGCCCGACCCTTGCAGGGTTTTCTGGGAGTTTGGCGCGACGACGGTGGTTCCCAGCGAACCTTGCACCTGGAATTGGGAACCGCTTTCACCCGACAGCACGATCGTCTTGCGGGGTTTGCTGGCCAGTTGGGCCACCCCGGAGGCGTCGGTCTCGGGCACGCCGTTTTTTACCAGGAAGTTATTCAGGTCCACCGAGTATTCGCGACCCGACTCGGCGTTGAACAGGCGGGCCTGACCGCCGGTGGCGGAGACTGAGAACGTGGTGCAATCCTCGAACTGGGTGTATTGGAGGATGGTTTTGGGGCCCACCTCGGCGAAGTAGCGGATGGCCAGATCGACCAACAATTCCCGGTCCGGCGAGAGGTTGCGGACATCGCCCATCCTGGCAACGGCATTCCACTGGAGGGCGGCGGTTTGCCCGGCCAAACCCAGCGGGTGCCAGCAGTTCATCCCCGCGATCTGAAAACGGAAGTAACCCTTATCCGCTCGCCAGTCCAGGGTCTGGGTGACCGGATTCTGGCGCAGCTCCAGGACCGCGCCATTCTGTAGCTCGAGGGTCTGCCGGCTGCCCGGGTTCAAGTGGGCCACCTGGTCGCCGGCCTGGACCGTCAGTGTCGCGCCAAGTTCGCCTGTTACGGTCACCGTCGTGAGTGCGCTTGGCCGGCTTTGCTTGGCAGTTCCACCCAGCCTGGCGTTCTCGAGCAGGGGCCCGCCGGTCAGCGGCGGTCGGTCCGATGTCAGGGCGGTGGCCAACCCGGCGTTATCAATGGCATACACATTGCCGCGTCCGGAAAAAATGTAGGCGCCGTCTTCGAGCCGATCAAACCGGGAGACCGACCCGGCATTTACCTCGGCTCGGCCACCATCGCCGAAGCGCAGTGTGACCGGCTCTGGATTCTCGACGGGGGTAGTCAGATCGATCAGACGGCGCGCGAGGTCAATGTGCCAGGTTGCCTGGTCGCCGCGGGGAACTTTGGCTGCCCAGTCGCCGAGGCGGTCGGCTTCAATAATCGCCTCGCTCTTGAGGCCGCGGAGAACCAAAGTGGCTGCAGTCGGCCCGGCCGCCAATTCAATCCCGCTGAGGATTTGGGGTCCTTGGTCGTGCAGCCGTTGCCAGGTCACGGAAATTTGCCTGTCCACCGTGACGGTCAGGCCGCCAGCCGAATTGGTGCCAAGGCTTACGGCGACGCGCGGAGTTGGCGGGGTGGGAGCGGTGGGAGTGGCGGCCATGGCGCCGCTGGTGCCGACCAGCAAAGTGCAAAGCACGGCGCCGATGGGTGCTGTCCTCCGGTGGGAGCGGTTCGCGGTACACCCATGCTTTGGCTTCCGGGAGTTCACGGCGGCGGCCGGAGAATCCTCTCGAGCAACATTGTTGGATTCAAGGCTCAAGCCTATTGACCAATTTGACGCTATCGATATAAGCCTATTAAAAAACCGTGGAATTACAAGCTCGAAAATCAGCCCCAACGCTACCCCGGTCAGCAAGGCGCACCACGCGAGAGACAAGGGATTAGACGGGGTGAAGATGAATGCAACCAATGGCATTAATTCCGGGGCGCGGCCTCGCGGGGCGGCAAGCGTGGGGAACCTCGCCGGGGAAGTCACGCGGACGATCGACCGCTACGCCCTCTTGCACCCGGGCCAAGCGGTTTTGGTCGCCGTTTCCGGCGGCGTTGATTCGATGGTATTGCTTGGTTTGCTGGACCAACTGGCGAGTGGCAACCGCTGGCGTTTGACGGTGGCCCACTTCAATCATCGGCTGCGCGGGGCCGCCAGTGACGCCGATGAAGCCCTGGTGGTGCGAACCGCCCAACGGCTGGGACGGCGTTGCCTGACTGGGCGAGCCGACACGCGGCGTCACGCGGAGTTGCGCCAGGTGTCCCTGGAGATGGCCGCGCGGGAGTTGCGCCACCAGTTCCTGGCGCGGGCGGCGCGGCGGATCGGCGCCGACACGGTGGCCCTGGCGCACCACGCCGACGATCAGGTCGAATTATTCTTTCTCCGCCTCTTCCGGGGCGCGGGTGGAACCGGGCTGGCCGGCATGAAATGGTCCGGTCCGTCGCCTGCCGACGCGGGCATCCGGCTAGTTCGTCCGCTGCTGGACCAGTCCAAGGCCGCCTTGCTGGCCTTCGCGGCCGCGCAGGGGATTGCGTATCGGGAGGACGCCAGCAACCGGCGGAGAGGCATCCTGCGGAATCGGCTGCGAGTCGAGCTGCTGCCGCTGCTGACCCGTCGTTACGCGCCGACGCTGGGCAAGGCGGTGCTGCGGGCGATGGCGGTATTGGGTGAGGAGGCGGACTTCGCGGCCGAGGCGGCGCGGCGCTGGCTGGCGGGCCGGCGGGCCGTGCCGTTCGCCAAGCTGCACGTGGCGGTTCAGCGTCAGTGCCTGCGGCAGCAGTTGGCGATCCTCGGGGCGAGCGAGGATTTCGAGTTGATCGAACGATTGCGGCGGTGTCCGGACACACCGGTCATGATCGAGCCGGGGGTGACGGTCGTGCGCGAGCCGGTTGGCAAGGTCCTGCGCGCCGCGGTCGCTCGCCTGACCTTTCATTCGGAAGAACAAATGGTGGACCTGGCTGACGCCGGGGGCGAGGTGAGGTTCAAGCCATTGGAAATTCGCTGGCGGATCGGGGCCTGGTCGGGGTCCGGTCGGAGGCTGGATCGATCGAGAGCGGGTTATGAACGATTTGACGCGGACAAAGTGGGGAGTCCAGTGCGGTTACGGCACTGGCGGCGTGGGGACCGGTTCCAGCCCATTGGCATGACCGATACCGTCAAGCTGCAAGACCTGTTCACCAATCAGAAGACGCCGCGGGCTGAGCGGCGGACCCGTGTCGTGGCCACGACGCAGACGGGCGAGCTGTTCTGGGTGGAAGGTTTGCGGATCGGCGAACGATTCAAGCTCGACATTCGGACGCGGCGCTGCTTGAAATGGAAGTGGCGACGATGCTGATCGCCGGAGCCAACCGGTGGGGGACAAGGGGTGAGGCGACGGGGGCCTGGCGCGATGGCGGGCACGGCGAACGAGTGAACGCCGCGGGCACCGGCAGGTTGCGGCCCGAGCAGGCGCATGATAGCTTGTCGCAATCGGAATCAACGACATGGCAGACGACGCGCACAATTCACGTAACGACAGAAAGAACGGCGAACTGAGAATGCCGCCGCGGAGCGGCTGGATTCTCTGGATCGTGATCATTGGGCTGATCCCCCTGTTGATGATGCTCCGGGACAAGACCGACACCAAGTACCGCCAGCTCAACCCGCACGAGTTCTTCCAGTTGGTGGATTCGAATCTGGTCACCGAAGGGGTGATCAATTACCCGCCCCAGTCGCGGATCGTCAAGATCACCGGCAAATTCACCGAGACCAAAGCCGACGGCAAATCCGACGAGGTCCCGTTCAAGGTCGAGACCACGCTTTCCCCGCAGATGGAGGACCGGTTGATGGCCAAAGGCAATTTTCAGCCCAAGGAGGTCAGCACGATCCTGCTGAGTTTTGCTTACACGTTTGTGCCGATCTTCCTGGTGCTGGGCCTGATCTATTTCTTCCTGATCCGGCAGGTCAAGATGGCCGGTAAAGGCGCCCTGAGTTTCGGCAAGAGCCGGGCCCGGCTCCTGAACAAGGAAAAGAACAAGATCACTTTCAAGGATGTCGCCGGGGCCGAGGAAGCCAAGGAAGAGGTGTCCGAGTTGGTCGAGTTTCTCAAGGATCCGAAGAAGTTCCAACGCCTCGGGGGCCGCATCCCCAAAGGCATCCTGATGGTGGGCGCGCCGGGCACGGGCAAGACGCTCCTGGCCAAGGCGATTGCGGGTGAGGCCGACGCCGCGTTCTTCAGCATCAGCGGCTCCGATTTTGTCGAGATGTTCGTCGGCGTGGGGGCCAGCCGCGTGCGCGACATGTTCGAGCAGGCGAAAAAGAACGCGCCCTGCATCATCTTTATCGACGAAATCGACGCGGTGGGCCGTCACCGCGGCGCCGGGCTTGGCGGCGGCAACGACGAACGCGAACAGACATTGAACCAGTTGCTGGTCGAAATGGACGGTTTCGA
>JAGWYX010000446.1 GCA_018969165.1 Verrucomicrobiota bacterium | reverse complement strand
GCGAGGGGCCGACACAGGTTAAAACCCGGAGTTACCGCGCAGGTTAAAACCTGCGGCTACGCCTTCCAAACGCAGGTTAAAACCTGCGGCTACGACTTCCAGACCTGGCCGGGTTGGGTCTTGAGGTCGGCCATGACATTGCGGGTGTCAATGACCAGCGCCGCCCAATCGGCGAGTTCTTTGTAATTCACCGCGTCGTGGGCGGTGGCGATCAGGACGGCGTCGAAGCCGGCGATGGCGGGGCGATTCCAGGCGACGGACGCGAGGCCGGCCCAATTGCCGTGCTCGCGGCTGGGTCGGATGACCGGCACGTGCGGATCGTAATAGGCGACCTGGGCGCCACCCGCCTGGAGTAAGTCCATAAGATGATAGCTGGGCGACTCGCGGTCGTCGTCCACGTTTTTCTTGTAGGCCAGGCCAAGGACCAGCACGCGGGAGCCGTTAAGGGCCTTGCGTCGGGCGTTGAGGGCGTCGATGACACGGCGCACGACGTATTCGGGCATGGCGCTGTTGATTTCGCCGGCCAGCTCGATGAAGCGGGTGTGCTGGCCATACTCGCGCGCCTTCCAGGTCAGGTAGAACGGATCGATCGGGATACAGTGACCACCCAGGCCCGGGCCGGGATAGAATGGCATGTAACCGAAGGGCTTGGTTTTTGCCGCGGCGATGACTTCCCAGACATCGATGCCCATGGCGGCATAGACGACCTTGAGTTCGTTGACGAGGGCGATATTGACGCCGCGGAAGATGTTTTCGAGGAGCTTGGTGGCCTCGGCGGCGCGGCAGGAGGAGACCGGGATGACGGTTTTGATGGCCAGGCTGTAGAGTCTTTTCGCCTGCTCCAGACAGGCGGGGGTGAGTCCGCCGATGACCTTCGGGATGTCGGCGACCCTACTGGCCGGGTTACCGGGATCTTCGCGTTCGGGCGAGAAGGCGAGGTGAAAATCGACGCCGGCCTTGAGGCCCGAACCTTGTTCGAGCACGGCGCGCAGGTCTTCGTCGGTGGTGCCCGGGTAGGTGGTGGATTCGAGAACGATCAGGATGCCGGGATGCAGGTGGGGCGCGATGGCCTTGCCGGTCTCGAGGATATAGGAAATGTCCGGCTCGCGATTTTTGTTCAGCGGGGTCGGGACGCAGATGATGACGGCCTCGACCTCGCGGATGCGGGAAAAGTCGGTGGAGGCGGACAGCGAATGGGTGGCCACAAGAGAGGCAAGGCTGTCGGCGTCAATGTGCTTGATGTAGCTGCGGCCGGCGTTGACGGCCTCGACCTTGGCTGGATCGATGTCCAACCCCAGGACCCGGACGTCGGAGCGGGCGAATTGCAGTGCCAGGGGGAGCCCGACGTAGCCCAAGCCGATGATGGAGATGGTCATGGGGAAGGGGAAAAGGGGTCGCGGGATGGGGGTGGGGATTTCAGATTTCAGATTTCAGATTTCAGATAAGAGAATTGGGATGGCGCGGGCCGTAGCCGCGATCCTTTAGGTTGCGGCGCGGGGGTGCAAACGATTGTGCGCAGGTTAAAACCTGCGGCTACGGACGCGAGTTGAGGGATGGATTCCGCAGTTCAGGGTTTCGGTGGTGCGGTGTTCTGCTCACGCGAAAGGCGCTCGGGTGCGGAATGGGGAATGGAGAGCGCGGAATCCAGCCGCCAGCCGCGCGCGCGGTTCTAGAGGTTAGCCAGGTACCAGGCGAGGGCTTCGTCCAGGCCTTGCTCGACGGTATGGGTGGGGGCGTAACGGAGCAGACGCTGGGCCAGGCTGATGTCGGCCTGGGAATGGCGCACGTCGCCAGGGCGAAAATCACGATAAACCGGGTCCGGGATGGCCAGGGAGGGGTTCCGGGCCGCGAGTTTGGCGCGGAGCAAGGCGAAGAGCTGGTTGAGCGTGATCCGGGAGCCGAGGGCGATGTTATAGACCTGGTTGACGGCCTCGGGGCGGTCGGCGGTGGCCGCCAACAGGTTGACTTGAACCACGTTCTGGATATAGCAGAAATCGCGGCTGGTCTCGCCGTCACCGTTGATGGCGACGGGCTCGCCGCGGACCATCGCGGCGATCCATTTGGGGATGACGGCGGCATAGGCGCCCTCGGGATCCTGCCGTCGCCCGAACACGTTGAAATAGCGGAGGCCGACGGTCTGGAGACCGTAGCAGCGGGCGCCGACGGCGGCGTAGAGTTCGTCGATGTACTTGCTCAGGGCGTAAGGGGAAAGGGGCTGGCCGATTTCGGGTTCGCGTTTGGGCAGAGCCGGGTGGTCGCCATAGACGGAGCTGCTGGAGGCGTACACGAAGCGTCGGGCTTTCTGGTCACGCGCGGCGAGGAGGATATTGACGAAACCGGTAACATTGCTCTCGTGCGTGGCGAGCGGGTCCTCGAGCGAGCGCGGCACCGAGCCGAGGGCGCCCTGGTGCAGGACGAAGTCGGCCCCGTGGCAGACCTGCTGACAGACCTGGGCATGGCGGAGGTCGCCGGTATGAAAAGTGAAGCGGGCCCATTGCTCCGGGGTAACGGCGCGGTGGACCTGTTCGATATTTTGCTTTTTGCCGGTGGCGAAGTTGTCCAGGCCGACGACGCGCTGGTCCAGGCGCAGCAACGCCTCGAGGAGGTTGGAGCCGATGAAGCCGGCGACGCCGGTGACCAGCCAGGTTTTCGGGGCGGCCCGGAGTTGGGCTTCGAGCTGGGGGAATGCGTTCAAAAGAATCTTTGGACCAGGGGGGTCAAGGAACTGATTCGGCGCTGGATTTTGGAGAGGTGCTTGAGGCGCGCGGAGCAAATCCTGTATTCCTCGCGGGTCAGGAGGCCGGCGCGGTATTCGGCGTCCAGACCGTCTTTCATGCGGTCGAAGCGCTGCTGGGAGGAGACCAGCCGGGGCCGGACGAAATCATTGAAGCTGGCGCGCACGACGGCGCCGAGGTCAGGAACGATCTCGTAGAAGTCGCGGCGTTGGCCGGGGACCCAGACCTGGCGCAAGGCGCCCCAGGAGAGCAACTGGCGTACGCCCATGCTGGCGCTGGCCTTGCTGATGCCCAACTGGTCCACCAGGTCATCCAGGGACAGGGGGGGGACGGAAAAATAGAGCAGCCCGTAGATTTGGCCGGTCGAGCGCGGCAAGCCGAGCAACTGATAGAGCCGGCCGCTGGTTTCGACCATGTTGCGGCGAGTTTTGGAGCGGATGACGGTCATTGCAGGCGGATGCTGGAAGTCAGTAGTCCGCTGTCAGTTGTCAATTGTCGAACGGAAGACGGTCATTGCGGGGGGTGCTGGAAGAGGAAAACCGGAAGAGCTTGCAAAGCAGAAGCATGAGGTCTGAGGGGCACCGCGCTAGATCGTGCGATCGCGGAAGTGCGGATACGCGGCCGGGCGGGAGAGGGGACGCAGGCTGAATCCCGCGGCATCTGAACGCAAGCTGAAGCCTGCGGCTACGGGCGCAAGGGTTTGGCGATGGGCAACCCTCCGTCTGCGACTGGGACCGGGGACGGACCGGGAAGGCCCCGAGCCGCCCTACCCGTGCGGGTTTAGGAGATCACCGGAGCCGCCCGGCACACTTCGTGCCGGTCAATTCGCCGGCCTCCCTTTTACCGGCGCGCGGCGTCCGGGGCGAAGGCGGGACGCAGCGTTCAAAACGGACTGAACGAAATAAACGATTCGGCGAAAAAATCAAGCTAAATCAGTTCCAGCTCGTCGGCGTCGATCTTGACGGCGGCCGCCTGGCTGATGAAGTCGAGGCGGAGGATGACCTGGGTGGTGCCGGACCGTTGTTGGACCAGGCCCTCGACGCCACGGAGAGGGCCGGACTTGATTTTGACGCGCACGCCTTCCTGGATTTGCGGGGCCAGGCGCACCTCGAGGTCGGTGTCGAGCGCGTGCAGGATGTCGGCCAGTTGCTGGGCGAAGAGGTCCTGGTCGGTGACTTCGAGCAAGTTGGCGACGTAATCGCTCTGATAGACCTTTTGGCGCTGCCCGGTAAATAATTGGAGGAAGACGTAGTTGGGGAACAGCGGCTTGTAGAAGGTGACCTTCTTGCCGCGGTACTTGCGGACGCTGCGATAGCAGGGCAGCGTGACGGCAACGCTTTCGCGCTCGCAATACTGGGCGAGCTTCTTTTCACAACGCGGACGGGTGTGGGCGACGAACCAGAGGCGTTCGGTGTCGGTCTGCATCGGGGCTGGAATGTCGCAAAGCTAACTGGCAAGGGCAAGCGCAAGTGAGGGCGAAGATTTCAGATTTCAGAATGCGGATCGCGGATTGAACCGCGGTGGTGCGTGGGGCGCCTCGAGAGGCGGTGGCGATGGTGCAGGCTCGCGGCGGGGCGTGGGCACGCGCTTTGGGTGATCGGGCATGACGCGAGACCATGAACCCGGTAGGGCGGCGCTGCCGCGCCGCCAGGCCGAGCT
>JAGWYX010000445.1 GCA_018969165.1 Verrucomicrobiota bacterium | reverse complement strand
GCGACGAACGTGGACGGATGAAGATACAGGTTCACTCCCCCCACAACCGCGACCGCGCAGTCCCCACCGCGAATGCTTTCACAGGCGGCGTGAAATGCCGTCAACGAAGACGAGCAGGCCGTGTCCACCGGCATGCTCGGCCCCTGGAAATCGAATTGATAGGAAACGCGGTTCGCGATAGACCAAGGCAGGGAGTTCGCCACGACCGGATTCCCCTTGACCCACTCGTCCGGGCCGTTGAGCTGATAGCTGTTCTTGGTCACCCCCACGAACACGCCCACGCTGCCCCTCGCCTCCGCGGCGCTCTCCCGCAACCCGCGCGGCGTGTAACCCGCGTCCTCGATCGCCGCCCAGGCGGTCTGGAGAAAAAGTCGTTCCTGCGGGTCGGTCACCTCCGCCTCACGCGGCGAGATACCGAAGAACAGCGGGTCGAACTTGTCGTGATCCGCAACAAACCCGCCCCACTTGCAGTAGCAACGGCCGTTCGCCGCCTCGTCCGGATCGGGATGGAAATATGCCCGCCAGTCCCAGCGCGACGGCGGTATCTCCGAGACGCTCGATTTCCCGGCTTCCAGGTTTCTCCAGAATTCGGTGAGGTCCAGCGCGCCGGGATACGAACCGCTTAACCCAACGACGGCGATATCCTCACGTCGCACCCCGCCGTCGCCGACGGTCGCCGGTCTATCCGCCGGCACCGTAACCGCGCGCTCGGTCCGCTGGCCTGAAGCTCCCGTGGAGACCGGCGCGGTCGCCACCCCTTTGAGCCCGGGGAGGCGCTCACGATAATGCGCCAGGAAATGGTCCGCCAACTTTGCCACCGTGAATTTCGAGAACAGCAGGCTGGTGGGGACCTGGCCCAAATCTTTCTCGAACTGGCCGCGCAGCTCCATGATGATGAGCGAGTCCACCCCATACACGTCGAACGTGACTTCGTCTTCGATCGAGTCCTTGGGCAGCTTCAACACCGTCGCCAGGACCCGGCGCACGTATTCTCTCGCCCGCTGCGCCGTCATCTCGCCACCTTGAGTTCCAGCCGGTGTCCCCGCGCGCGCGCCCGGCGAATCCACCGCCGACGCCGCCACCACGGTAGCTGCGCTCGAAGCCCCTTCGGCAGAAACGATCACCCCATCACTCTCGGCGATCAGGACCCCCTCGGCGCAAGCGGTGTCCTGTTCGCCTGGGAGGCCCAACACGCGCGCACCGCGAAAGCCCGTCGCCAGGCACTGGGCCAGCCACGTACTCGCAGCAAGCAACGGCGAGGCGGGAATCCGAAGGGACTCATCCTCGAAACGCCACCAGCCGGTCGTCAGCCCGAAGGTGAGCGTGCTGAAGTCCTGACGCGCCATCGCCTCGTGAATCAGGATCAACCCGCCGGGCCGGAGCAGTTGCTTGAGGTGGCGCAAGGCAACCCCAACATGCCGGACGGCGTGCAGGACGTTGCTGCAGACCACGGCGTCGGCCGCCTGCAGTTCGAATCCCTGCTCCTCCGGCTCCCGCTCCAAATCCAGCAGACGAAAATCCACGGCAGCATCGGCTGAGCCGAACTCCGTCTTCGCCTGGTCCACGAAGCCCTTGGAAACATCGGTGAAGACGTACTCGAACCTGGCCCTCAAATCGCCTACGGCGGCGAGGATCACTCGCGTCAGCCCTCCGGTGCCGGCCCCCGCTTCGATGACCCGGAAATTTCGGGCGTCATTTCCGTCCATCGCGCGCGAAAGGACACTCCGCATCGCCGCGGCGATCCGGCGGTGGTGGAAGTTGATGAGCGGGTTCTCGGAGTAAATGCCCTGCACCAACCTCGACGAACCGTTCGGAAACATCACCTCCATGTGATGGCGCCGCCCCGTCAGGACCTCCGGATACGCCGTCACGCAAGCGCGAATCAAGGCCAGATACGGAGTGATATCGGGAGATTCTCGCAGGATGCCCTGAGCCTCCTTCTCGATGGCCGCGTCCTCCAGGTGAGTTCCCTCCGCGTCGCCGAGCTCGGTCACTGTCAATCCCCGTTCATCTCCGGCCACATATCCGTGGTCGCGAAGCAGGCGCAGCAACGAGCCAAACAGCCGGGAGTAGTCTGCCGTGACGCCCAGACTGCGCCCCAACGACTCAGGCTCGAAGGAAGCGCCGTCACGCCAACGCACACCCATTCGGCGCAGCGCATCCACCAACAAACGTCGGGCAAAGCGATCCAGCCGGCCGAACGCGGCAACAAATCGCTCCACTCCCGCGACATCCAGGACCGGCGGGGGTTCGGCTTCCACGGCCTGAAGCAGCTTGGCTGAGCGGGCGTCCCCTGTTTCCGAGAGCCGAGCTCTTTGGCCCAGAGTCGCCCCCATGCGGTTCAGCACCGCTTCACCGGCGCGCGCGCACACCAGTTGCGGCGTGGTTGACCTTATCGCCAGCGAGACCGCTCGCATCGCCTCCTCGATCGTCAACGGCCGAATCCCGAGGCGCTCGAATTCTTCCCTCAGGCCATCGATGGCCCCGAGCCCCAACTGGCCCCAGTAACCCCAATTGACCACTCGCACCGGGTAGGTCCGCTGTTCACTGAGAGCCGCCGCCATGGCGTCTTTGTACGCGCTGCCGCTCACGTACGCAGCAATTCCCTCGCGAGCCGCGAACACCGCCGAAGTGGAAAAGAAAACCAGGAAGTCGAGGGCGTCCCCAGCAAACACCGCCGCCAGACTCCCGCTGCCCTGAAGATGCGTACCAAGCCCGGCGGCGAAATCCTCCCCGGTTATTCGGCCAATCAAGCCATCGTGCAAACGGATGGCCGAGTGAATCACGCCGTTAATGGCGCCAAACCGATCCCGGGCTTGACCCGCGGCAGCGGCCAAGGCGACGGCGTTCGTGATGTCCGCCTGGAAATAGACGACCCGCCCACCCGCCTTCTCGATTCGCTCGATCTTCTCCTGAATCGCGGCGTCGTGAGGGCGGCGACCGGTCCATACCAGGTTGGCTTGATATCGCTCCGCCAGATAAAGGCTCACGTGAAACCCGACCCCGCCGGCGCCGCCCGCGATGAAGTAGGTGCCGCGCTTCTTGAACGGTTCGGCGAGCCCGACCGATTCGGCAACCGGGACCAGTTCCTGCAGCAGGAATCGTCCAAACCTGACGAGCACGCTCCGCCCGGACATCGGGCCGAACGCCTCGATTCCATCCAACGACGCCTCGGAGTCCAGGTCGAACAGATCCACCCGCCAACCGGGATTCTCGCTGGCTGCCGTCCGAGCCAGGGCGTGCAACGCTGCCGCGGTCGGAGTGAGCCCGGCATCCGCCGCACCGCCACTCAACGTGACCAGGCAAAATTCCAGTGGCCGGGCGGCAAATTCGCAGCCGCTCAGGGCCTGCAGGAGCCAGAACCATCCTTGAAGATCTTCCGCGCTCGGATGGCGGCTCAGGAAACAGACCCGACTCGGTCGCGGGCGTGCGTGGTCACGCAGGAAAGTCTCGATCCCGTCACGATCCGAAATGTCCAGGAGGATGGTTTCTCTCGGTCGGGCGGTCTCCGCCAGCCGTCGCGCGGTGTCAAGCGAGTCCGCGGAATGAACGATCCACACCGCACCCGAATCCCGAGCCGCATCCGTCGTCGCCGGGCCCGGGGCCGGCACCAGCTTCCAGCGTGGGACAAACAGAATCGGCTCGGCCGGTTTGGTCTCCAAGGTCCCTGGCGTCCCCGGCATCGGGCTGGCTCCGGTCCCAGGTGGAACCCAGAATCGCCGGCGCTCGAATGGATACACCGGCAGGGAGACCCGACGCCAATCCAGCGGCTTTGGGATTGTCTCCCAGTCCACCGAATATCCCTTCACAAACAAATCCCCGAGCGCCAGAAGTTTCTCCCGGCGGTCGTCGGCCGGGAGATCGGGCGAGCCAAGCCGCTCCTGCACGTGCTTCAGCAGCTCGACCAAAGCGGGCTCCGCGCCGGCGGAGGCTTTTCGGCCATGCACGGCCTGCTTGGATGACCCAACCTCTAGCTGCGCTTGTAACACCTCCCGCAACTCGGAGGCGGAATGGGCCACCGCCGCCAGACGCCACTCAAACTCCGGCCGCCCTTCGTTCAGGGTCGCGACGATGTCGTCCCAGCGGAAACTGCTGCCTTCCGCTTCGAGCCACAGCGTCAAGTCCCGAATCTTGGCCCGAAGCGCGGATTCGCTCCGGGCGGATAACGTCGCCAGGCGCCAGACGCCGGCGTCCGGGGTCTGGTCAGGTTGGGGCGCTTCGAATTCCTCGAGCAACACATGCGCGTTGGCCCCGCCAAATCCAAACGAGCTGACCCCGGCGCGTCGCGGCAGCGCGTTTCCGAGGCCGTCCCGCAGCGGCGCCCAGTCCTGCGTTCGGTCCACGATGTAAAACGGACTTGCTTCGAGCTTGATGAACGGGTTCACCCGGTTCAGGTGCAAGCTGG
>JAGWYX010000444.1 GCA_018969165.1 Verrucomicrobiota bacterium | reverse complement strand
GAGCAGGAAGAGGGACGCGACGCGGTTGGTGCCTTTGGCCAGCGGCGCGGCGCCGACGATGCGCGAGTTGCTGGCCGCGCCGTTGATTTGCTCTTTGACCTTGAGCATCCAGTCCAGCTTGTTGGTGAGGCCGGTGGCGGGGTTCTCGGCCTGGAGCACGACGGCGCGCACGAAATTCTTCTCGGCCAGCAGCAGCTCCGGTTTGCCATCGCCGTCGATGTCGGCCGTACTGAGCCAGGGCTGGTCGGAGCCGCCGCCGGGCGGGGCGATGTCCAACTCTTCAAAATTCTTGTTCGGCACCTGCCGCAGAATCTTGACCTTTTCGTAGGGGATCAACACGACGAGATCCGCCAGGCCGTCCTGATCGGCGTCCACCAGGGTCATGGAAACGGGGTTGGACTTGAAGTTATCGCTGAGTTTCTGGCTTTTGACCTTGCCATCCGCCGAGCGGATTTGGAGTAGGCGTTTGCCGTCCTGGTCCAGGATCAGGGCCAAGGAAGGGCGGGCCCCGGGCTGCAAGGGGCCGACCGCCAGCGCCAGTGGGGTGCCGTCCAGGGGCAGGAGGGTGGGAAAGGGGATGCGCCCGCCGGGTTCGAGGTGGGTGACGCCGACCTGGCGTTCGTCGCTGCTGAGCATGAAGATTTCCGGCCGGCCGTCACCATTCCAGTCGCCGACCGCCAGATCGCTGATGCCGGTCAGTGACGGGAAGGTCTGGGCGGCGCCCAGAGTGCCGTCGGGTTCTTGCCGGTAGAGGGTGATCTGGCCGCTATCCGGTTCGGCCACCAGGAGGTCGGAGTGCTGACGGCCGGTGAGGTCAGCCCACACGGTGCCGCGCTTGGCCTTGCCGGTCTTTTTGAGCGGCAGGACCTGGAACTGGCCTTGGTGGAAGTCGCCGGCCCACGGTTCGGCCGGTTTTTGCGTGAAATTGGCGAGATTCACCCGGCCCGAGTTCAGCGCGATGGTGACTACCTCGGTTTTGTGGTCGCCGTTTAAATCGTCGGCCAGGTAGGACCGGATGGGCGGCAGGCTGAAATGAATTTCGGGGCCGAGTTGTCCCCGGTTGTTTTGGAGGCGGAACCGGAACGGGTTCGGACTCTCCCAATTAACCAGCAGCAGGTCGTCGCGGCCGTCGCCATTGATATCCAGGATTTGGATCGACTTAACCGAGCCGGAGTAGGGGATGCGTTCCGGCTCCTGCAGGGTGCGGTCGGCGCCTTGCTTGAGGAGGTAGAGGCAGTTTTCACCCAGGAGCAGCAGGTCGGTGCGGTGATCGCCGTTGAGGTCACCGGTAGCCAGGGCATTGGGATTGAGCTGGCCGTCGTCGATGGGCCAGCGTTTAGGGGTGCTCCAGCCATTGGTGCCCTGGTTGTAGAGCACCACCAGCTCCTTGGGCTCGCCATAATACGCCAGGTCCGGCCGCCCGTCGCCATTAAGGTCGGCGACGACCAGCGAGGAGATGCGTTTTTCCGAGGCGATCGAGTCGAGGCGGAAGCGGGCGTCCGGCGGCAGTTCGTTCATGTCGCGGGGTCCGGCGGCGGCTGGTTGGGGGGCGAGGTTGGTATGGCCGGTTTGGTTGTAGAGGAGGTTGATTTTGGACCTGGCGTTGTTGACGACGATCAGGTCGATCAACCCGTCGCCATCGAGGTCGGCGGCGTGGAGCTGGCTGATCCCGGGGTCGAGCGGATAGAACTCGGGGCCGGTGAAGCCGAACTGGGCGCTGTTGGTACCCGCGCGTGCGGCGAGGGGCAGCGCGAGGGCGCCGGCCGTCGCCAGAGCCAACAGCCAGGTGGGCAGTTGGGGTGAAACCGAGATGCGCATGATCAGTTGCCGTGCGGGCGTTCAGGAAGGCCAACGGAGCGCGCCGCTGCGGTCATGAATTCTGAAACCTGGAGGAACGGTGTCAAGTATTGGTGTTCATTTTCGCTGGCGCCCGTTCCTGGCGGCCGAAGTCAGCGGCGGCCGGGGCCTCATTCTCCCAGCAGATGCACTGAAACCCGGCGGGTATGCGCGTGGTGGCGGTGTTCCCACAGGAAAATCCCCTGCCAGGTGCCCAGCGTCAGCGTCCCGCGGGCGATCGGGATGCTCAAATTCACAGCCGTCAGCGCGGCGCGGGCGTGGGCGGGCATGTCATCTTCGCCCTCGCAGGTGTGCTGGAACAAGGCATCGCCGTCCGGCGCCAACCGGGCGAACCACCGCTCGAGATCCCGGCGCACTTCGGGGTCGGCGTTTTCCTGGATCAACAGCGACGCGGAGGTGTGGCAGACGTGGAGCGTGACGACACCCGTTTGGAATCCGCCGCGCTCGACCAGGGCGGCGACCTGGTCGGTCAGCTCGTAGAAGCCGCGGCCGCGCGTGCGCACGACGAGTTCATCGGCCGACTGGCGCAACATGAGAGGTGAGGCGCGCCTCGCTTGGCCTCAGTTCTTCAACTGCGGCGGGAGCGGGCTGAAAATCTTGAGGCTCAGTCCATCGGGTCCGGCGCTGGCGGCATAGACCACGAAGTAAAAGTACTTGGCGATCCGTTCGTAGGGTGGCAGGAGGGAGAAGTCGATCCAGTCCTTGAGGCTCTTGCCGGCGCTGAGTCCGTTGACGTCGCCCCCCCCGAGGCGCAGGGCAAGCACTTGGTCCATTAGATCGGCATTTTGTTTGAGGGCCTCGACGGTGACGCGCATGCTCTCGCTTTGGTTCTCGTAGCCGAAGAGGCCCGATTGCATGCCGCCCACTTTCTGGGCGGCCTCGTTCAGGCCGGCGGTTTCGCCCAGGGCTTTGGCCTTGGTTTCGCCGCTGCGCAAATATTCCTCGAGCATGGCGTCATCGGTGGACAGGGCGAGGTAGCCGCCGCTGGCGGCAAAGCTCAGGCTCCGTGCCGGTGCCGGGGCGCCGGTGGGGCCGCGCTGCTGGGGCAGGGGCAGGGTGTAGATTTTGCGGCCCAGGAAATCGCGTTCTTTGGCGCCGGCAGGCGCCAGCAAGGTGACCCCGATTTTGAGCGCCTGGGCCAGTTGTTCGGCGTTGGGCGAGCCGAGCAGGATGACCGACGGCGGCGAGTTGAGCGCCTCCAGAGTCAGGGCACGTGGTTTGCGTTGGTAGCTGATGAAATCGTCGCCGAGGTTGCCGATGAGCGACTTTTTGAGGTCGTAATTGGGATCTTTATCCTTGCCGGCGGCGTTGAGGGTCATCTGGAGCAGGCCGGACAGTTCGGGGGAGATTTCATTGACCATGGCTTCGATGGTGGACCAGGCCTTTTGTGCGTCCAGGCGCCAGCGATTGAATTTGACGATGTCGGCGGGCACAAAGGCGGGAGGAGCGGCGTCCTTGGGTTCGAGGGCGATGATTTTGAAAAGGCCCTTGCGGCTGGCCTCGGGCACGCCGATGAACAGGCGCGCCAGGTTGCCGTCGCGGGAATCACTGAGGCTGAGGGCCAGGGTCTTCAAGGCATCCAGCCCGGTGGCGGCGAGCACCTTCCTGGGTTGGAGGGCCATCGGGTTGTCGGGTTGGCTGGGCGGGTTGGCTTCCGCCGCCTTCTTGTCCAGGATTTGAGCGATCGGGGCGAAGTTGACCCAGGCGAAGGCCAGGGCGTCGCGGAACAGCCCTTGGTCGCCCACAAAGGCGGGTTGGGAGACAAGCTTGGGCACGAGCCCGCCCGTCTGGAGGGCCAGGACCTTCTCGATGTCCTTGGGGGCGCTGCCCACGATCAGGAGGGAACCGGACTGTCCGACGGTGATTTCCAATTGAGTGCCCGACTTTTTGCCGGCTGAGTTATCGGCGCCAGCGTCGGCGGGTTTGGATCCGCCGAAGGCCTGTCGCATGGTCTGGGAGACGTCCGCGGAATCGATCACGACCGTCGTGAAATCCAGCTCGCGGATTCGGGTGGTCCGGGTGGGTTTGCCGGCGGCCACCCATTTCTTGCGCAGGTCGGCGAGCGCGTTTTTGAGGGCGTCGCCCTTATCTTTGGCATCGGCCAGCAGCAACCAGCCGGGGGTTTGCCCGGGATCCCCGCGCCAGTCGCCGGGGGTGACGGCCAGGGTCACCTGACCGTGAACGAGGTTGGTGTAATCGGCGAACTTGACGCCGAGGGCGGTTTCGAGCGGGGCAAGGACCGTGGTGTGGAACTTGTTGAGGAACTTGTCCTTGACGGCCTTCATATCGGGGTCGCGCCACAACTGGCCCTGGGGCGAGGCGTCATAGACGGCACAGGCCCGGTCCCAGTCGCGCACGGTCAGGACAGCCAGGGTGTCGTCCGGCAGCAACTCTTCTGCCGGGGGCAGAGCGGCGGGCGTGCGCGGGCACGTCAGGGCGAGCAGGGCGGAGAGCAGCAGGGATTTCTTCATAGGTTTTGCAGCCGAGCGTTTCTACCGACCAACCACAGGGGAGGGGCGACAGCAGCGTTGGCCGCCGGGGGTTCAAGTCATCCAGCGGGC
>JAGWYX010000443.1 GCA_018969165.1 Verrucomicrobiota bacterium | reverse complement strand
TTCGAACTGCTCCTCGAACGGCGGGAAGAAGGCGTCGCCTTCGACCACCCGTTTCACCAGCGTCAAGTACAGGTCTGAGCACAGCGGCAGGGCCTGCGCGTAAATCTGCGCGCCGCCGCAAATGAAGACCTGGCGATCGGCCGCCAGCGGCACCAGCTCCTCGAGGCTGCCCGCCGTCCGCACGCCCGGGTGGGAGAAATTGGACCGGCTCAGGACGATGGTGGTGCGGTCGGGCAGCGGTTTGCCGATGGATTCGAAGGTCCTCCGGCCCATGACGAGGATGTGGCCGGTGGTCATCTGCTTGAACCACTTGAAATCCTCGGGCAAGTGCCAGGGAATCCGGTTGCCGCTGCCAATCACCCGGTTCTCCGCTATCGCGGCAATCGCCTGGAATTGTTTCATGTCGAAAACATTCTCATTACCGGGCCGGGATCCATCCTGCCGTGTCCGCACTCCCGCGATTATCCCTCACACCGCGATCGGCGCTTTGATCGCCGGGTGTGGATTGTAGCCGTTCAACTCGAAGTCCTCGAACTGGAAATCGTGGATGCTTTTCACGGCCGGGTTCAGGCGCATGCGTGGCAACGGCCGCGGCTCGCGCGAGAGCTGGAGCTTCGCCTGTTCAAGATGGTTCGCGTAGAGGTGCAGGTCGCCGAAGGTGTGCACGAAGGTGCCCGGTTTCAGGCCGCAGATCTGCGCGATCATGAGCGTGAGCAGGGCGTAGGAGGCAATGTTGAATGGCACGCCAAGGAACAAGTCCGCGCTACGCTGGTAAAGCTGGCAGCTCAGTTCGCCTTCCAGGACGAAAAACTGGAACAGGGCGTGGCAGGGCGGTAAGGCCATCCGGTCCAGCTCGCCCGGATTCCAGGCGGTGACCAGGTGGCGGCGGCTGTCCGGGTGCGCGCGGATTTGCGCGATCACCTGGTCGATCTGGTGGATGGAGCGGCCGTCCGGCGTGCGCCAGTCGCACCACTGCGCCCCGTAAATGCGTCCGAGGTCGCCGGCGGGGTCGGCCCACTCGTCCCAGATGGTGACGCCATGCTGGCGGAGGTAGGCCACGTTCGTGTCCCCGCGCAGGAACCAGAGCAGTTCGTAGATGATGGATTTGACGTGGAGCTTCTTGGTCGTGAGCAGCGGGAAGCCGTCCGTCAGCGGAAAGCGCGCTTGGGCGCCGAACACCGCGTAGGTGCCGGTGCCGGTGCGGTCGGCCTTGAACTTGCCCTGCTCGATCACCAGCCGCAGCAATTGATGGTATTGAACCATGAGGTTCAGCGATGTCTCGGACTCTTTGACCCTGGAAATTATCCGCCGTGATGTCAAGTCCTGGGGCGATCTGGCGGGGGTTGGGGTTGCATCGGAATTTCTTGCCGCCTCACATAAACCGCCGTCTTCCGCCCGGTGGAGCCCGACGACCTTTTGTCGCACGTACGACAAAAGGTCGTCTTCGCCTTAAGACTGAGGTTCACGCAGAGGGGGCTCGGGCGCCGGCTCCGTCGCGTCGGCTGGCATCTTGACCAGATTCAGTTGTTTGGCGACCTCGTCCAGGAACACGGTGACCAGCCGTTGCAGGTCCCGTTTCTTCCGGTTCAGCCACCAGACGAATGCCGGCAGGCTCAGCAGCAACAGCCAGAGCCAATGCGCCCGCGGACCGAGCAGCCCGAACACGAGCAACTCGAAGCCGAAGGTGGACCAGAAGACGATTCGGGCCAGCAAGGTCCAGCCGCCGTGGAGTCGGCAGCGGACCAGTTGTCGGCCGCCCGGGAAGGACTCGGCGGCGCTGGTCAGTTGGAGGCGGCTCCAACGGCTGCCGTAGATCTCAACGTCGTAGTCGGTCCAGCCAACGTCGGCCTTGTTTTCCCAGCCCTGCCGGTCGAGTTGCTCGAGGACGCGGGCGATGAACCGCAGCCGGTCGGTGCCCGGTTCGGCCCAGTAGCGCACCTCGCGGAAGGCGGCCGGTTTGCCTTGGAGGCTGAGCGATTCGAGGGTTTCGTGGACCGCCGGTGGAATCTGGTGCAGGAGGAGGCGACCTTGGTAGCGGGCCCAGCCGCGCACGATCGGCTGGAGAAAGAACAGCACGGCGATCAAGGGGCGGGATCCGAGCCGATTCTTCCTCCTGGGGAGATCGGCCTGGGCGGCGGCGACCACGCAGACCGTCAGGGAGACGAGCAGGCTGGTCACGGCCAGCGGCGCCAGGAACCGGAATGACACCGAGAGGACCAGGAGCGGCAGCGCGACCAGAACGTAATACTCCAGGCTGGTGAAAAAGGCCAGGATCCCCACCGGTCGCGCGGTGTAGAGGGATTGGAAGAAGCCGCTGCCAAACAGGCCGTGGTAAATCCGCGGTCGCCGGAAGACCACGCCGTACTTGGCCGGGGAATAAATTCGTCCCTCCCAGGTCCGGCCGCCGAACAGGTTGAAGTATTCGGGGTGTTTGCGGACCAAGAGGGCTTCGGCCTCGCCGTAGCCGTGCTGTTGCTTGAGGTAATCGATGGCGGTTGAGCGGCGGTAGTGCCAGACGAAGGCCGCCGGGCAAAAGCCGATCCTGTAGCCGCGTTGCTGCAGCCGCCAACAGACGTCCACATCATCGCCGGCCTGGCGGAAGACGGGATCGAAGCCGCCGATCTCGTCCAGGGCCCATTTGTAGAAGGCCATGTTGCAGCCGGGGATGTGCTCCGCCAACCGATCGGTGGCCATCACGTGGGCCGGGCCGCCGGGGGACACCATCACCGCCGCCGCGACCCAGGAGTCGTCCGGTGGGAGCAGATTGTGGCCGCCGATTCCGACGAACCGGCTGTCCAACAGGTCGCCCACCAGGTAGTACAGCCAGTTCTCGTCCGCTCGGCAATCGGCGTCGGTGAAGGCAATAATCTCGCCGCGAGCGGCGGCGATGCCGGTGTTGCGCGCGGTGGACAGGCCCAGGTTATCCGGGTGGCGCAGGTAACGGACGCGCGGGTATTGGGCCGCGATGCGTGCCGTGTCGTCGGTGGACCCGTCATCGACGAGCAGGATTTCGAACGCCGGATAATCCAGCGTGCCGAGCGAATCCAGGCAGGCCTTGAGGGTGCGCGCGCCGTTGTAAACGGCGACCACGACCGAGACTTCCGGATCACGTGGCAGAGGGAAGTGCGGGGCGGCGGCGAACTCCTCCTGCACGGCCTGGAAGGATTCCTTGCGGCGCCGCTTGGCGGTCGTCAGGCCGAAGGCCCACTCGTGCATGGGCTGGCCGTCTTTGAACCATTCGTCGGTGAAACTATAGACCACCGCTCCGGCGAGCCCGTGGCGGAAAGCGGTTTCCACTTGCCAGCCCAGAATCTCCCGCTGCGCCGCGGTTCCCTCGCGAATCGAGTCGATCCCGAATTCTCCCAGCACCAGCGGTTTGGCGTCGGCCAGCATCTGGAGTCGCGCCAGGTAATTCTCGAATGGGCGGCGATGATGCAGATAGACATTGAAGCAGTGAAAGTCGATCTCGCGCGGGTGCAGGAACTCGGTCGGCGGGTAATTGCCGAAGGTGCAAAGGCACTCGGGGTCAAACCCCTTGACCAACTCGACCAGTTCGTCGATGAACCGAGCGACGGCGTCCGCCCCGCTCCAGCGCACGATGTCGGCCGGGATTTCGTTGACCACGCTCAGGGCGAAGACGGCCGGGTGTCGGGCGCAGGCGAAGGCGGCCTGGCGCACCGCAGTCCGCGCCGCCTGCCGGCGCGGCTCGGAGTCCAGGACGCAGAGGTGCTTGTTCCAGGGCACGTCCACCAGGACCTTGAGGCCGGCCGCGGCCACCTGATCCAGAAACGGTCGCGGCGGGACGTCGTAGATGCGGATCAGGTTGGCCCCCAACTGGCGCATCAAATCCAGGTCCCGCGCAGCTTGGTCGGAGGCCGGAAACGTGGCGCCGGCGGCCTCCGGGGCGAACGGTCCGTAGGTGACACCCTTGAGATAGAATTTTTGCGGACCCAAACGGAAGAACTTGCCATCGACCGTCGCGCGAGCATGGTTGGAGTCCGGAAGGGACATGCGGGTTAGACGATGGCCGATCGCGCTTTAATCACGCGCTCGAGTCCGGGCACCGGGTCCCGGTGTGGTTGGGGCCGGAGCCGTGCGGCGGGACTCCGCCAGGCCGGCGTTACTTGAGGCGGAGCTGGACGTGGGCGTGCTCCAACGCGGTCCCTTCGTCCAGCGAAAGCTGGGCCAAATCGTTGTTGTAATCGGCCAGGGCGCGGATTTCGTCCGAGCGCGCCGAGGTGAGGTTGCTCTGGAGCTGGAGCACGA
Source organism: Verrucomicrobiota bacterium (assembly GCA_018969165.1). Taxonomy (GTDB): domain Bacteria; phylum Verrucomicrobiota; class Verrucomicrobiia; order Limisphaerales; family JAGWYX01; genus JAGWYX01. The sequence continues at coordinate 156 of JAGWYX010000443.1, read as the reverse complement.
TGAAGCTGGTGCTCTTGCCGTTCTCGAGTTTCTTCTGTTCGGCGTCCAGGGCGTCCTGGGCGTAGAGGCGGGCCTGGCGGGTGGCGTCCACGCGCTCGAAATCGGACTGGGCCTTGGTCACGTCGTTGTCCACCTGCACCATGATGTTCTGGGTCA
>JAGWYX010000442.1 GCA_018969165.1 Verrucomicrobiota bacterium | reverse complement strand
GCACCTGGTCCAGGGCGTTCTGGCCGCTCAGTTCTTCCGGCACATGGCCGGTGAGCGCCGCGTAATTGGGGCTGACATAGAGGTAACGGCCCTCGACGCTCAGTTCGCAAACCAGGTCATTGCTGTTCTCAACCAGCAATCGGTAGCGTTCCTCGCTCTGGTGCAACGCCACCTCGGCCTGGATTCGCTCCAAGGCGCCGGCGCAGTGATCCGCCAGGGCTTGGAGCGTCTGGAGTTTCTCCGCGTCGTAAACCCGCGGGGTGTAACTCTGCACCGACAGGAAGCCGATGGCCCGCGCGCCTTGGCGTACCGGCACATACATCAAGGAGGCCGTCGCCCGCTCGGTGTCGCCAAACGGGATCGTCCCCGGCGGATGACTGGAGGTCTCCTCGCGCAGGAGCAACTGCGGACCTTCTTCCAGGGTCCGCCGCATGATCGGGCTGATTTGGTCGGGCTGGGCCGGATGCACCTCGCGGCGCTGTCCGTCGATCACGTCGATGGCGAGCACCGTCGTGGACCGGTGCTGGTCGGGCGACAACAGCTCGACGATGAAGGCATCCCAGCCCAGCAAGCGATCGGCGATTTCGCTGACGACCACGGCCGCCTCGCGCGGGGTTCGGCCCGCGCTCAAGCGTCGGCCAAGGTCTGAGAAGACCGTGGCGTAGTCCTCGGCGCGTTTGCGTTCGGTGGTGTCCCGGGCGATGACTTGGACCGCCACCGGCTGGCCGTCCTGGAAGACAAGCCGCGGGCTCATCTCCAGCGTCACCCGCCGTCCGGTTTTGCCGACCATCTCGAATTCGCCAGCGGCCGTTCCCGTGCTGGAGCAGGCGAGTGCGAGCCAGGCGGCAAAGCGGTCTCGACAGGCGGGAGCGACCCATTGCTGGATGGCCGTGTGCTGAGCCTCCTGTCGCGTGTAGCCCAGGAGACGTTCGCCCGCTTCGTTCAGGGAGGTCAATCGGCCGGCCAGGTCGTGGGTATAGATCACATCGTTGGCGTTTTCGAACAGCTCCCGGTAACGCGCCTGCAACTCGGCTTCCTGCCGCAACTGTGCGCGGATTTGGCCGGTTTGCCGGCGGACACGGTGATTGAGCGTGACTCCCCAGCCCACCGCCAGCAAGCCGGCGGCCGCCAGCAGGCCGACCACCGTGCTGACATGCCGGAGGGTCCACCACGAGGGTTGAGCCAGGACCCGGACGTCGGCCGGGGCGCGCAGCAGGATTTGGAACGATTTGGGCTGGCGCGCGCTGTCCACGTCCACCGAACAGATCCCGGTCACCCGGAGCCAACTGCCTTTCGGGGGTGCCTGGAACGGCGGCGTCCCTTTGGCTTGCTCCAAGTGCGCCAGAAAAACGCCATCGGCCGATTCCAGCACCAGGACACGCTCGCTCGAAGGCGCAAACGTGTCGAACAGATACCCATCGATCTGCACCAACACGCCGTCCAAGCCCTCGCGCAGCACCCGATCCGCGGTGACGCCCAGCGGGGCGGGCATCTGACCCGGGCCGATCCGCCGGAACGTCGCATCCATCAAAATGCGCGAGTAATGGCCCATGGCAGGGAATCCAATGACGTCGACGCGATCGCCCACGCTGGCGCCGCCTGGCTGCGCGGTCCGCACGCAAATGGTATCGGTCTGGTCCTGGACGTAGAGGTACTGCCCGGCCCGGAAGAGTGTCACGACCCCTTGGATGCGCGCCCGGTGCGCAAGGCCCGCGGGGTTGAACCGCATGAGGCTGCCGATGGTTTGAACTGGGAGCGCGTCCGGTCCGCCGGCCCGGGTCTCCTCGGCGCTGATGTCGGCCAGACTCGGAACGAAAAGTTGGATCCCCACCATCCGGCGGCGGGAGTCAAACAGGCTGCCGCACACACCCTGGACCTGCACGGTCCGGTCCACCAACTGCTCGGGTAGCGGCCGGTGGCTGTATCCCGGAAGGACCGCCGTCAAGCTCCCGCTGCCGGTGGCCAGCTTGATCCGGACATGGCCCCAGTCATTGCTCATCGAACGCACCATCCCCGCGATCGACACCCATTGACTGTCCTCCCCACCCGTGATCAATCGGGCGAAAGTCGAAAGGCGCGCCGACGGCATCGGCGCCTTGCCCTCGATCCGGAACAGCGGCCGCCGCACCACCGGTGCAAACTCACCCGGGCCCGAGTAACCAGCGAGCCGCACCCAATCACCGGCGCCAAGATCCAGCGGCTGACCGCCCGTGTCCACGAAGATCCCGGCGGTCGCGTCCTGAAAAAACAGGACGCCCCAGGCGACGTCATAATAGGTCACCACCCCCCGCAATTCCACCGGGTACCCGCGCGCCGCTTCCTTGGGGCTCAGGCGACGAATCCGGCTGGCGGTGGTCAGGATGGGCAGGCCAGATCCGGCTAACGACGCCCGCGCCGACTTGGCCGAGTCGGTCGGCAACGGAACGGACCCAAATCCCAGGCGACGGACCACGGCGTCTTCCAGGACCACCCCGGCGGGATTCGACGAGACAAAGCCAACGGCATCCAGGGCCACGCCGTCGCGGACCACCACCGGGGTGAGCGTCCGGACCTCGGCGGACCCGGTTCCGTCGGCCAGCTCCAGCGGGGCGTTGGTCTTGAAGTCGGTCACCAAGCCGAAGAGGTGGATGCGTCCCTGGAACGGCACGCGAGTGCTGGCCGCGCGCAGATCGCTGATCCGTTTGACCGGCAGCGCGAAGACGTCGCCCGGCGCCGGTTTCTCGATCCGCACCTCGTCCCAGCTCGGGACGAACAACTGGGGCGCGAGAAATTTCCCCTTGCCATCGGCGATCGTGCCACAGACTCCCGTCAAACGCACCGTGGCGCCGACGAGTTCCGGGTGCGCCCGCTGCGCCAGGGCCAGCAAGATGACTTTGAGCCGGCGATCGCCCGCGGCTAACTCGAGGCGGACGCGCCCTTCCTGCTCTCCCACCGAGCGGACCATGCCCGAGAGGCTGACCCATTGGCAGTCTTCTCGGCCCGAGAACATTTCGTCCCAGCTCACCGTCACCGCCGTGGGCAACGGCGCCCGAGCCCCCACCCGCACCGACGGACGCCCGACGATCGGTTTGTAGTCGCCGGCGGCGCTGAAACCGGTCACTTCCACACCGGCGCCCGGAAGCACTTCGAACCGCTGCCCCGCCGGCTCGATGAAAACCCCGCCGGTGCCATCCTGGACAAACAGGATCCCCCAGGGCGCGTCGTAGTACGTCACCACGCCACGGAGCCGCACCGGCTGACCGGCCCGCGCCGCTTCGACCGACAAGCCGCGGACCTGGGCGACGTTTGTCAGCGTCGGGAACTTGGCCGGCAATGACGGTGCGGCAAGCGCGGGTGGCAGGGGACAGATCACCAACGCGAGCGCGACGACGGCGGCCCACCGTACAATCTCCGGCGGTCGCGGGGGCGCCCCAGAGATTCGCCGTTCACCTGGATGCTTCGTAATGAGCGAAAATGCTATCAGCCGCGTCAAGGGGTGGCAACGCGGGAACTGGCCGGGTCGGCGCGGCGGCACGCATCTTATGAATCGTTGCACAAATTCCTGCCTGGTCGGGACGGCCCGCAGCGCCGCGTCCCTGCCTTGAGACTTGCGCCGACGTGTGCGGCAAAGACTTTCGTGAAGATCGACAGCCTGCGGCCTGCCGACGGGCCGCCCTCAGCGGCTGAGCACCTCGTGCAACGTCTGCAGCAGGCGCTCCATCGGGTAGGGTTTGGACAGAAACGCCTGGACCCCGAGCGCCTTGAGTTCGGCCGCCTTGCCGGAATCATCCACGCTACCGTCAGCCCCGCTGCAGGCGATGATCCGCAACGCCGGCTCCATCTTGCGCAGCACCCGCACCAGGGCCACGCCGTCCAGGTTCGGCATCACGACATCGGTCAGAACGGCCTTCACCCAAGCGCGCCGATGGGAAAAGATCTCCAATGCCTCGATCCCGTCGGCGGCGGTCTGGACGGCGTAGCCGGCGTGTTCCAAGACGCGCCGAGTCACTTCCCGCACGCTCCGCTCGTCATCCACCACCAGGATCTGCTCGCCCTGGCCGGACGGAGAATCGGCGGCCGGAGCCGGCGGCAAGGCCCCCACGAGTTCCGGATGCGCCGGCAGATAAACGTTGAACGTCGCTCCGTGCCCGGGTCGGCTTTCCACGGTGATGAAGCCACCGTGGCTCTTGACAATGCCCAGCACGGTGGACAGGCCGAGGCCGGTGCCTTTGCCGACCTCCTTGGTCGTGAAGAACGGGTCAAAAATCTTGTCGAGGATCGCGCGGGGAATGCCGACGCCGGAATCCTTGACGCGGAGCAGGACAAAGGCGCCGGCTTGGGCGTGCGGGACCATGCTGGCCTGGCTGTCGTCGAGCTGGACGTTCTCCAGGTTCAGCTCGAGAGTGCCCCCCTGGGGCATGGCGTCTCGAGCGTTGACGCAGAGGTTCA
>JAGWYX010000441.1 GCA_018969165.1 Verrucomicrobiota bacterium | reverse complement strand
GCGTCAGCCGCACGCAGTATCAATACACCCTGGAGGACGCCGACGAGCCGGAGCTGGCGCGATGGGCGCCGCGGTTGCTGGCCAAGTTGCGCACGCTGCCCGAGTTGGTGGACGTGGCCACCGACCAGCAAGCCGGCGGCCTCCAGCTCCGCGTGGACGTGGACCGCGAGGCCGCTTCACGGCTCAACGTGCTGCCGCAGGCCATTGACGACACCCTCTACGACGCGTTCGGCCAACGCCAGGTCTCGACCATCTTCACCCAGCTCAACCAGTACCGCGTCATCCTCGAGGCCGAACCGCGTTACCAAACCTCGCCGGCGTCCCTGGACAAAATCTACGTCAAGTCCACCACCGGCCAGATGGTGCCGCTGAACGCGTTTGCGCGGATCACGACGACGACGGCGCCGCTGGCCATCATGCACCAGGGCCAATTCCCGGCGGTAACGCTCTCGTTCAACCTGCGGCCGGGCAGCTCGCTGGGGCAGGCGGTGGACGCCATCCAGCGGGCGCAGCAGCAAATCGGCCTGCCGGAGACAGTGGTGACGAGTTACTCGGGCAGCGCCGCCGAATTTCGTTCCTCACTCAAGAGCGAGCCGTTTCTGATCCTGGCGGCGATCGTGGTGATCTACATCGTCCTGGGCGTCCTGTATGAGAGCTACATTCACCCGATCACGATCCTGTCCAGCCTGCCGTCGGCCGGGGTGGGGGCGTTGCTGGCCTTGTTGATTTGTCACACCGACCTTTCGCTGATCGCGCTGATCGGGATCATCCTGCTGATTGGCATCGTCAAGAAGAACGCGATCATGATGATCGACTTCGCGCTGGACGCCGAGCGCAACGAAGGGTTGCCGCCCGAGCAATCCATCTACCAGGCCTGCCTGTTGCGCTTCCGCCCGATCATGATGACGACCTTCGCGGCCTTGCTCGGCGCCCTGCCGCTGGCCTTGCAGGGCGGCACCGGCTCGGAGCTGCGCCGGCCACTGGGCATCTCGATCGTCGGCGGCCTGCTGTTATCGCAATTCCTCACCCTTTACACGACGCCCGTGATCTATCTCTACCTGGACCGGCTCGCCCGCTGGGGGCGGCGATGGCGTGCCGCGGCGGGCCTCGAGGAGGCCGGGTCGCTGGACGCCCCGGGTGTCGTTGACGGCGGGGCCCATCCCGGACCGGCATGAGCTTGTCTGAACCATTCATCCGCCGGCCGGTCGGCACCTCGCTGCTGGCCATCGGGCTGTTCGCCCTCGGCCTGGTCGCCTACCGCTTCCTGCCGGTGGCGTCGATCCCGCGGGTGGATTTCCCGATGATCTCGGTGTTCGCCGCGCTGCCGGGCGGAGACCCGGCCACGGTCGCTTCGTCGCTGGCCGCGCCGCTGGAACGGCACCTGGGCCAGATCGCCGGGGTCAACGAGATGACCTCGATCAGCACCCTGGGCGGGTGCAACATCACCCTTCAGTTCGACCTGAACCGGAATGTGGACGGGGCCGCGCGGGACGTGCAGGCGGCCATCAACGCCGCCACGAGCGATTTGCCGATCAACCTCCCCGGGCCGCCCACCTACCGCAAGATCAACCCGGCGGATTCCCCCATCATGATCATCGCGATGGCCTCCGAGACGCTTTCGCCGGTGCAAGTCTTCGAGGCGGCCGACAACATCGTGGGCCAGAAACTCAGCCAGGTCGAGGGGGTCAGCCAGGTCTTCATCACCGGCGCGGAAAAATCGGCGGTGCGCGTGCAAGTCAATCCCGCCGCGTTGGCGTCGATGGACCTGAGCCTGGAGGACGTGCGCTCCTTGCTGGGGCAGGTCAACGTGGACCAGGCCAAAGGGAGCTTCGACGGTCCGCGCCACGCCTACACCCTGGCGAGCAACGATCAGTTGAGCCTGGCCAAGGACTACCAGAAGCTGATCCTGACGCAAAAGCACGGTGTGCCCGTCCGGCTGGCCGCGCTGGGCCGGGTGATCGAGAGCGTCGAGAACACCCGCCTGGGCGGGTGGTCGGGGACCAACGCGGCGGTGCTGGCGATTGTCTTCAAGCAGGCGGGCGCGAACGTGATCGAGACGGTGGACCGCATCAAGTCCGTGATGCCGGAGGTGCAGAAGTGGCTGCCGCCGGCGGTGAGGTTCGTGCAAATCACCGACCGGACCACGACGATCCGGGCTTCGGTGGACGAGGTGCAGTTTTCGCTGTTGCTGAGCGTCGCCCTGGTGGTGATGGTGATATTCCTGTTCCTGCGCCGGTTCTGGCCGACCTTCATCGCCAGCGTCACGGTGCCCCTGGCCCTGGCCGGCACGTGCGCCGTCATGTACTTGTTGGATTTCAGCGTGGACAACCTCTCCCTGATGGCGATCACCATCTCCGTCGGGTTCGTCGTCGATGACGCGATCGTGGTGATCGAGAATGTCTACCGGTTCATCGAGCATGGGGACAAGGCGATGCCGGCGGCGTTGGCCGGTGCCCGGCAAATCGGTTTCACCGTCGTGTCCATGAGCACGTCGCTGGTGGCGGTGTTCATTCCGCTGCTGTTCATGAGCGGCATCATTGGACGGTTGTTCCACGAGTTCGCGGTGACGCTCAGCGCGGCGGTCCTGGTTTCGGGGGTGATCTCACTGACCCTGACGCCGATGTTGTGCTCGCGGTTTCTCAAGCCGGAGGCGGCTTACGGCCCGCCCGGTCCGTTCTACCGGGTGTGCGAGCGCGGGTTCAACGCGCTGCTGGGCGGTTACGAGGCGGGCCTGCGCTGGGTGTTGCGGCACCAGCACCTCACGTTGCTGGTGGCCCTGATCACCTTCATCGGGACCGTCTGGCTCTACGTCACGGTGCCCAAGGGCTTCTTTCCGCAGCAGGACACGGGCGTCGTGATCGGCACGACTGACGCCGCCCAGGACATCTCGTTCGCCGCGATGTCCAAATTGCAGATGCGCGTCACCCGGATCGTGATCGCCGACCCCGCGGTGGACGTGGTCAGCTCATTCATCGGTGCCGGGGCGGGCGGTTCGACGGCCAATAACGGGCGGATGTTCATCACCCTCAAGCCGCGTTCGCAACGGAACGTCACGGCCGACGAGTTTATCAACCGCCTGCGTGGCAAGTTGGCCGGGGTGAGCGGCGTGACCCTGTTCCTGCAAGCCGGACAGGACATCCGCGTCGGCGGCCGGTTCAGCCGCGCCCAGTTCCAATACACCCTCCAGTCCAGCGACCTGGATGAACTGAATTACTGGTCCTCGGTCCTGCTGGCCAAGTTGCGCACCCTCCCGCAGATCAAGGACGTCAGCAGCGACCAGCAAACCGGCGGGCTCCAGGCCAACGTCGTCGTGGATCGCGACGCGGCCTCGAGGCTGGGCGTCAGCCCGGCGGTCATCGACAACACCCTTTACGACGCGTTCGGTCAGCGGCAGGTCTCGACCATTTACAAGCGTTACAACCAGCATCACGTCATTCTCGAGGTGGACCCGAAGTACCAGATGGACCCGGAGGCGCTGCAGAAGATTTACGTGCGCTCGACCAACGGTTACCAGGTGCCCCTGGCCAGCGTGGCACGGTTTCAGCCCGGCAACGCTTACCTCTCGGTCAATCACCAGGGCCAATTCCCGGCGGTCACCCTCTCGTTCAACCTGGCGCCCGGCGTGGCGCTCGGCCAGGCCACCGAGCTGGTGCAGCGAGTGACCGACGAACTGCGGATGCCCGCCAGCGTGCAGGGCAGCTTCCAAGGCACGGCCCGGGTCTTTCAGTCCTCGCTCACCTCGATGCCGGTCTTGCTGGCGGCGGCGTTGATCGCGGTCTATGTGGTGCTCGGGATGCTGTATGAAAGCCTGATCCATCCGATCACGATTCTCTCGACGCTGCCCTCGGCCGGGGTGGGGGCGTTGGTGGCGCTGCTGATCGGCGGGCTGGACCTGTCGCTGGTGTCGTTCATCGGGATCATTCTGCTCATGGGCATCGTCAAGAAGAACGCCATCATGATGGTGGATTTCGCCCTGGACGCCGAGCGCCAGGATGGGCTCAGCCCGGAGGAGGCCATCTACAAGGCGTGCGTGATCCGGTTCCGGCCGATCATGATGACGACCATGTGCGCGTTGCTGGGGGCATTGCCGCTGGCCATCGGGCTGGGGGCCGGGGCGGAGCTGCGCCGGCCGCTGGGCGTGGCGGTGGTCGGCGGGCTTTGCCTCTCCCAGGTCCTGACGCTCTACACCACGCCGGTGGTGTACCTGGCGTTCGAGCATTTGCGGCGGCGATTCCAACGCCGCCGCGGCGCGGACGAAGCGGGCGCCGGCCTGGTCCCGCCGGATCTCGAAGCGCCGGCGGTCTGAAGGGGCGATTGAGATATGGAATTCGAGAGTCTTGGCAAGGCGCGCACAGAAGAGATACCGGAAGCACACAAAATCCGCGCGTACCCCAACCGACCGGGAATGAGGTCCGAGAGCGTGTTTGAAAGATGCGGAGCG
>JAGWYX010000440.1 GCA_018969165.1 Verrucomicrobiota bacterium | reverse complement strand
GCGACTAACCGCACCCTGCACTTCAACCAGGTGCTCGATGCGACGGTGGCGGGGTTCTTTCTGGTGCTGGTCGTGATCATGGTCGCGTTGTGCGCCCTCGAGTGGTGGCTCCTGCTGGCGCGCACACGGCGAGCCACGCTCCGTGAAAGTGTGCCGGTGTGGTTGCCGGAATATGCCGCGGCCCGGGAACAACCGCTGGGGGCAGTCGGTCTGCTGACCATTGCCGTGGCGCTCACCAAGGAACTCTCGGGCGAAGCCGAGCTGGATCGGGCCGACCAGGTCTTTCACTCGACCTGTGGCTGCACCCGGTCGGCGGCCCCCGAGACAATGGGCAGCCCGACCAACCCGGCGCTGCTGCCGGCGCCGCCAACTGTGGCGCTGCGACCAGCCCGGTCGGCGGATGCCGGCATCCGCCTCACTCGAGAACAGCGTTACGTCCGCATCACGGAGAAACGATTCACCGGGGTAAACCGGTGTTGTTGACCGGGCTTGGTGCGCAGCGGGAACGGACGGCAGAACTTGACCTGATGACAGCAAGTTTCAAGATTCAAGGACTCTAAACCTGACACCGACACGATTCATGGAAACCAATTCCAAGCGGCTGGGCTTGTTCGGCGGCTCGTTTGACCCGGTGCACCTCGGGCATTTGCTGGTGGCGCAAGCGGCGTTGGAGGAGCTGCGGCTGGACCGCCTGTTTTTCATCCCGGCGGCGCAATCGCCATTCAAGCCCGGAGTGGAGCCGGCTTCGCCGCAGGAACGCTTGCGCCTCTTGCGCCTGGCGCTGGCCGGGCAGCCGGCCTGCGAGATCGACGAGCAGGAAATCAGCCGCGGCGGCGTTTCCTACTCGATCGACACCGTGCGCGACTACACCCGTCGCTTCGCCGGCGCCACGCTCTTCTACCTGATCGGCGCCGATCACGTGCCGCAGTTGTGCAAGTGGCGCGCGGCCGACGAATTGGCGCAGCAGGTCCAGTTCGTGGTGATCCCGCGACCCGGCGAGCCGGCCGCACCGCTGCGCCCGCCCTTTCGCGGGCCCACCTTGCGCGGATTCCCCGTCGGGATTTCCTCCTCCGAGGTGCGGGAGCGGGTCCGGACCGGTTTACCGATTACCGGGCTGGTGCCGCCGGCGGTGGCCGAAGCGATCCGCAATCAACGGCTTTACCTGAACGCGCCTTAAACTCAACTCCCTCACTTCGTGATCGCATGAATGCCGACGAACCACGCGAACCGAGCGAACCGGGTGCCGCGCCGACGCACGGCGTGCCGGTTCCCTACCGTCGCTGGGGCGAGGGACTGGAATCCGAAGCCATCCAGCAAATCGAACGCGCCTGCCGCCTGCCCGTCTCGGTCGCCGGCGCGCTGATGCCCGACGCGCACGTCGGGTATGGATTGCCCATCGGCGGGGTGCTGGCGACCGACAACGCCGTCATCCCGTTTGGCGTCGGCGTCGATATCGCCTGTCGCATGAAACTGACCGTGCTGGACCTGCCCCTGGGCGATCTGGACCAAAACCAGGACCGACTCCGGCGCGCCATCGAGGCCGAGACACGTTTCGGAGTGGGCGCCGCGTTTACGCATCGCCGTCAGCACGACGTGCTCGACGCCGACTGGGCGGTCAGCCCGGTGACCCGGCAAAACCGGGACCGCGCCTGGGCGCAGCTTGGCACCAGCGGCAGCGGCAATCACTTTGTCGAGTTTGGCACGTTCACCGTGCTGGACCCGGCCGCCGGGCTGGCGACCGGTCCGTACCTGGCCTTGCTCAGTCACAGTGGCAGCCGCGGCACCGGGGCCGCCGTGTGCGATTACTACAGCAAACTGGCCGCCCGCCTGCACCGCGAGCTGCCGAAGGAATTGCAGCGGCTGGCCTGGCTTTCCCTCGCCACGACCGAAGGCCAGGAATACTGGGCAGCCATGGAATTGATGGGACGCTACGCCGCCGCCAACCACGCGCTCATCCACCGGCACATCGCCCGGCACCTCGGCGCCCAGGTGTTGCTCGACCTCGAAAACCACCACAACTTCGCCTGGAAAGAACGTCACCGGATCGGCGGCATCGATCGCGACGTGATCGTGCATCGCAAAGGCGCGACGCCCGCCGGGGCCGGCGTGCTGGGGATCATCCCCGGCTCGATGGCGTCGCCCGGCTTTGTCGTGCGCGGGCGCGGCAACGCCGACTCGTTGAACTCGGCGGCGCACGGCGCGGGCCGGCGGATGAGCCGCACGGCCGCGGAAAAGACCCTGTCGTGGAAGGAAGCCAACGCGGTCCTGCGCGAGCGCGGCGTGACGTTGATCTCCGCCGGGATCGATGAGGCGCCGATGGTTTACAAGGATATCCACCAGGTCATGGCCGCTCAGGCCGACTTGGTCGAGGTGCTCGCCCGCTTCGACCCGCGCCTGGTGAAGATGGCCCCGAGTGGCGAACGACCCGAAGACTGAGCGCCGGCTGCCAGCGGCCCATCCGGCCGCTCCTCGACCGCGCCGGCGAAACGTTGAACCCGGTAGGGCGGAGCTGCTGCTCCGCCGACCGCGTAGCGGTTCGTGGAGAACCCGCTCGCGCCATCGCGGATACGATGGGACCAGGAACCGGACCGCGGCTTGTCCTCAACCCGCAGCGGCCCGGCACGCGCTGCGGCTTGGGACAAGCCGCGGTCCGATCGCTGGCGGTCCATCGTCCCGTTTCACGGGCCATCGCGAACCGAGCTGGTCCAGGAGTCGCCAGGTTTTGGCGTGCGCCCGTTTCCTGGCGCTTTGCGGTACGGTTTTGGGAAAGCGGCGGCGGGCCGCCGCACTCCAAGACGCTGGCGCGCTGGCTCCGACTCATCGGTGAACCGCCACCCACCGTTCCACCCGCAAACAAAGCGATCAGGGCCGACGTGGAAGTCGCCCCTCCCGGTGCGCAAGCGCCAGCCCTACGGCAACTGCACGCCGCGCCAGAACCGCGGCGCGCTGTCCGCCGCGTCCGGCACGAACATCGGCGTCTCCGGCGGACTGTTGCTGGGGGCGTACACCGTCGTTTGCCAGAGCCAGTCGTTGACGCCCTCGAGCGGTCCCGTCGCCTCGAGCCGGTAGAAATGCGCCGGCGGCGCCGTCAATCCCAGCAACGCATTCGGGAACGAGAGCCAGCGCAGCGCCACCACGTCGTCCGAACGGAGAATCGTGCCGGTATCGCCCACCGCCCAGAACGCGCCCGCGGCGAAAGTCACTTCGTAAAGTGTGTTCGAGACGCCCGACACCTGGGCCGTCCAGTGAACCGCGTCCGGCGAACTGATGATCGCGCCGTCGGCCCCCACCGCCACCAGGTAACCGACGGCGCTCGCGACGGACCACAGGTCCGATGCGACCGGTGAGGCGCGTGATTGCCAGGTCACCCCGTCCGGCGAGGTCAGGATCGTGCCGCCGACGCCGACGACCACGAATTGGCCCGCGCAAAAACTGACACCCAGCAGATCGTTCGTCAGGCCCGTCCCTTGCCCGGACCAATCGCTGCCGTTGGTCGAGGTCAACAGCGTCCCGCTGTCGCCGACTGCGACGGCCACGAGGTTCGAATTCACCGTCCCGACGGCGGCGCCCAGGAGGTTTTGCGTCGTGCCCGGGTCGCGCGGAACCCAGTCGGTGCTGTTGGTCGAGGTTAACAGCGTGCCGTTGTCGCCAACCGCAACGAACAGGCCGTCGCCGAACGTCACGCGCTCGAGGAAGTTCGTCGTGCCCGACGTTTGCGGTTGCCAGGTCAGCCCACCCCAGTTGTCAATCGAGGCCGTCAGGATGGTCCCGTCGCCGCCGACCGCGACGAACGTCGGTTGAGCGCCCAGGAACGGCAGGACCGCCTGACCGCAAACGACGCCGGCGATTCCGTTCGTGGTTGGGGCGAAGTCCGAGGTCCAAGGGCCGGCGTTGGCGGAACTGAATCCCGTGCCGCCAGCACCGACCACGGCGATGGTCGAATTCGGCGAGTAGAAGCCCTGGGACCAACCGCCGGCGATGCTGAAGAGGTCGTTTGTCCCGGCCACCGCCGTCGGCAGACTCTGCCAACGCGCGACCGGCGAATTGGTGGGACCAGCCGCCGCGATCTCGATCCAGGCCGGATTACTGACCACGGCGGCCTGGCCGTTGGCAACTTGCACCGTGTATTGACCCGCATCCCCGGCTTGCACCGCCGAGAGCGCTAACGTCGAATTGGTCGCGCCCGGGATGATCGCGCCATTCTTGAGCCATTGGTAGGCGATGGCGAGGCGGCTCTGCGCGTTGATGCCCAAGGTCACCGGCAAACCGGCGGCCAGGGTGTGGCTCTGCGGTTGACCAAGGATGACGGGCGCGGAATCGGCGATCGTGTCCGAAATCAAGACGGTCCCGTTGTCGCCGACGCCCAGGCAATGCCGGTTGCCGTAGGCCACCCCGTGGAGGAGCGGATTGCTGGCGAACGCCGTCGTCCAGTGCAACCCGTC
>JAGWYX010000439.1 GCA_018969165.1 Verrucomicrobiota bacterium | reverse complement strand
AAGATCCTCGGCGAGAAAAGGCGATCGCCAATCTCAAACTGCAGCTCAGCCAGCTTAAACAGGAGCTGGAAGCGGCGGAGGGGGCTGCTCGTGAGGTTGCCCCACCATCAGAATCAGAGCCGGGAGATGATGCTGCTGCGCACCAACAGGCGATGTTTGAAGCGATACAGCGCTATTTCCAACGGTATATGAAACCGGGTTCGATGCCAGGTCCACCATCAGCGTCGAATTCTCTCCCGGCAGCCAAACCCGGACCGTATCAGCCGGCCCTAGCCGGCGCGAATACAGACGCTGCCGGGCCGACGCGGACGGCGGAGGAATACTTGCAACAACAGCTTGCGGAAGCGCGTACGGCTCTGGCCGGACTATCGACCCAATACGCCGACAGCCACCCGCTAGTCGTGGAACAGCGGGCGAAGATTGCCTCACTCGAACAGCAGTTCGCCGAATTGCAGCGCTCGCAGCCGATCACGCAACGCCCGCAGGATTCTGGGCCAAGCTCGTCCTCGCCGACGCCAGGTACCGGGCCGACGATCGATCCGACCAGCGGCTTGCTGGAACCGAACCCCGCTGAGATTTACCGCGAGGCCCTGGTCGCAAAGCAGCAATTAGATGATCTGGAAACGCTCGCTGAGACTGTGAGGCGTTGCCAGCCGGAGGCCTTGCCAAGCGAGGCAGCGAACGATCCGAGATACCGAGAAATCAAGAGTGATTATGATCGATACGTTGGAGAAACCACCGACTTTGCGAAACAGCAGATCGCGTCGGATCACGCCAGAATGCGGAATTGGATAACCAATGTCTATCTTCCCCAGTTGAATGCACAGTCCCAGTTCTTACTGAACAAATATCGTCGGCTGTCTAAAGAGTACCAGGAACGGCTGGCTTCTAGACGACAGAGCAACGGGGGTGATGCTCCGCTTGAGAGTGACAACACCGGTCCCGAAGCGGATTCGAAAGCCTACGAGTATCGCATCCAGCCCGGCGACACCCTGCCCGCGATTGCTGAGGCCTACCGGCAAAAAGGCATCCACGTCACGGTCGAACAGATCCTTCAGGCCAACCCAACTCTGAACCCAAAGCGGATTCGGGCCGGCCAAAGGATTCTGATTCCGTCCAGCTCTTTGAAATAACGTCCGCGCCGAAGTTCCGACACGCGACGTCAGCGCTCCCGGACCACGGCTCGTCCCAAGCCGCAGCAACGCAGGCCCCGCCACCGAGGTTCAGTTGTTCTCCGGCTCGCGACCGGCCGGGTCGCTCTTTTTCCCCAGCGATTTTGCGCGAAGTTTTCCCGGGATGACTTAGAATCTCATAATTCATACCTCATAATTCATAACTCGAACCTCCATGCGCCCGCGCCCCCAGTTCTTCTGGCAAGGCTTGCTGATTGTCCTCCCGGCGATCCTGCTGGGCGGCGTGGGCTTCTACTCGCTGCGTCAGGACCGGATCATTGCCGAGCACGACGCCACCGAGCAGGCCAAGAAGATCGCGGCCACCGTGGCTCGGGCCGTCCTACCCGATGTCTTGAAGGCGGGACCGCTGGCGGCCATCAGCCGATTCCAGACCGCGCCCACGAACGCGAAGGATGACGTGGTTCTCGCCCTGGCTACGGCCCGCGACACGCGCGTGGCATGCGAGGTCAACAGCGACGGCGAGCTGATTTATCCTCCGCCGTTCGCAGTTTTGCCTCAGCCCGCGCCGCTCGATGAGCCGACGCTCGACGCGACCCAGCGACTCGCGTGGGCCGCCGCATCCAAGGCGGTGTTTGTTGATCAAAGACCCGGCGCCGGGGTCGATGCCTTGGAACGCTTCGCCAGCTTGCAGCCCCCGGACAACTTCACGGCGCTGGCGATCTACCGCCTGGCGGTCCTTTGCGAAACCCAGGGAGACCTCCAATCGGCCGAGGAGAATTTCCGGAGCGTTATCGAGCATTTCCCCGATGCGTTGGGCGAGACCGGCGTGCCGTTGAAGGTCTTCGCCGCGTTGCGACTGCTGCAACTGCGGGAGGACCGGCCGCCGTCCGTGGACCGCCGGGTTGAATGGGTCAATGCGATTTGTCGTTGGGCAGCACTGCACCCGTCGCCCTTGTCGGAATTCTTCCTGCGGAAGGCTGCTCGCGCTGAGCCCGAAGTCGAACAGAGCCGGCTCACGTCGACGGCTACGGCCCGCGCGCCGGCGCAGGGTGTCGAGGGCCGGCCTGGATCGGATGCCGCCGCCTGGCGGGCCGTGTGGGACGCGCACGAAGCAGCGCGCGCTCTCTGGGAAGTGGTGCAACGGCGGTGGATCGCGTCGGGGCGGATTGACCTGGCCGACGCGACGCCGATGGAACTGGGGCTTTCCAACGGGCAAGTCCTGCTGGTGACCAGCCAGCCGGCGCAAGGCGGTCACTGGCTCCTCGCGCAAACCGAAGAGAACCTGCGGCGCACGTTAACCACGGCCTTGGCGGCCCAGTCATTTCCCGGCTACTTCGGTTTCTCGGTGGCGGTTGCCGGGCGTTCGATCCTCGCCACCGGTGGAGACTCGAGCTTGCTGGCCGCGGCGGACGCCCCCGGCATCCACGTCGGCGTGCATCTGGTCAACCCGGGGGTTTTCTACGCCCGACAACGGGTGCGCACGGTGTGGTTCGGATCGTTGATCGGAGCGGCCACGGTGGCGGTGTTGATCGGATTTCTCACGGCGTGGCGGGCCTTTCAGCGCCAGCAACGGTTGAGCGAGATGAAAACCAATTTTGTGTCGAGCGTGTCGCACGAGCTGCGGGCGCCAATCGCTTCGGTGCGCCTGATGGCCGAGGAACTCACCGACATTGGGCCGCACGACCGGCAGAAATCCAAGGAATACCACCGGTTCATCGTCCAGGAGTGCCGGCGGTTGTCGGGGTTGATCGAGAACGTGCTCGATTTCGCCAGGCACGAGCAGGGGCGCGAACAATACGAGTTCGAGCCGACCGATCTGGTGGCCCTGGTCCAGGAGACAGCACGGCTCATGCAGGCCTACGCGGCCGAAAGGCAAATCCAGCTCGCGACGGCGATCACCGGCGACCCTGTGGCAGCCGAGGTGGACGGCCAGGCGATCCAGCAGGTGTTGGTGAACCTGATCGACAACGCGATCAAGCATTCGCCGGGCGGCAGCGCGGTCGCGCTCGGCCTGGAGTTCCCGGGTTCTCGCGCGGATGACGATGAAAAGTCCGAAGTCCGAAGTCCGAAGTCCGAGGGAAGTCCAAAATCTGAAATCCCAAATCTAAAATCTAAAATCGCCTTGTTCGTCGAGGACCGCGGCGAGGGGATTCCACCGGAGGATCACGCGCGCATCTTCGAGCGGTTTTACCGACGCGGAACGGAGTTGCGCCGCGAAACCCAGGGCGTCGGGCTGGGCCTGGCAATCGTCAAATACGTCGCCGAGGCGCACGGCGGGCGGGTGACCGTGCGGAGCGCCGTCGGCCAAGGCAGCCGGTTCACGGTCGAACTGCCGGTTTCACAGTCCACAGTCCAAAGTCCAGCGTCCGAAGCCGTATGAGAATCCGAAGTTCGAGGGCCGAAGGCCGAGGGAAGTTCGAGGGCCCGCAAGCGACGGAAGCGACGGTGCGGGACTGGAGGCACTGGTGCCAGCGCACGACTCGGATTTCGACCTTCGAATTTCCTTCGGCTTTCGAACTTTGGACTTCGGACTTGGCACGCGTGGCTTTGGCCTTTGGGCTTTGGCCTTTGGCCTTGCCTGCTTTCGCATGACCACCTCCGCCCGCATCCTGGTGATTGAAGACGAACTGCCGATGCGCACGGTGTTACGAGATTGTTTGGAGCGGCAGGGCTACCGCGTGCTGCTGGCGGGCGACGGCGTGAGCGGATTGGAGAAGGCGTTACACGAGCAACCCGACCTGATCGTGCTCGACGTGATGATGCCGCGGCTCGACGGGTTTGCCGTCTGCGCCGAGCTGCGGCGGCTGGCCAACACGGTGCCGATCCTGATCCTGACGGCCAAAGGCCGGGTCGAAGACCGGGTCACCGGATTGGATGTCGGCGCCGACGATTTTCTGGCGAAACCGTTCAGCCGGGACGAATTACTGGCGCGGGTGCGGGCCCTGCTCCGGCGCGTGCAACGCCAGGCGCGCGCTTTGAAGGAGGTCACCCTGGGTCCGGTGCGGATCGATTTTACGCAGCAGCGCGCCTGGCGCGGCACCCGGCCGCTCTACCTGACGGCGAAGGAATTCGCGATGCTACGGTTGCTGGCGGAGACGCCAGGCGAACCGGTGTCGCGCGACCGGTTTCTCGATGTGGTGTGGGGCTACACGGCCTTCCCGACGACGCGGACGGTGGACAAGCACGTGGCGAGTCTGCGCGCCAAGCTCGAAGCCGATCCGGACCGGCCGCGGTGGATTCAGACGGTTCACGCGGTTGGGTACCGGCTGGAGCTGACGCCGGATGCGGGCCCGCGGGCGCAGGGGTAGAAACGT
>JAGWYX010000438.1 GCA_018969165.1 Verrucomicrobiota bacterium | reverse complement strand
GGTTCCTGAGCGCATGCGCCACTCAGCCGGTCGTCCTCCGCACCGTCGGACCGGGCCCAACGACCGCCTCCGCCGGGTTCGGCCAAGGCCTCCTGGTGGTGTATTCGGACACCGACGAAATCCATCTGGATCAATCGTCGGTCTTTTACATCCACTCGAGCTATTTCATCCAGACCCCAACCGGGCACCAGGTCAAGTGGGTGAAGAACCATGTCAGCAACATGGACGTGACTCCGGAGCGAGTCGCACTCCCGGCCGGCACCTATCTGGTCGTGGCCCGGTCCGAAGACTATGGCCGGGTCCGCGTGCCGGTGGTCATCGAGGCCGGGCGCACCACCGAAGTGCACCTGGCCGATACCTGGAAGCCGCGTCAGCAGGTCACCGACGCCGCTCAATTGGTCCGGTTCCCAAATGGTTACCTGATCGGCTGGGCCGCCCCGGCAACGAGCGCCACCGAGGGCAACCGGTCCCATTGAAGCCGGCGCTGAACCCGGACTCGCCACCGTCCATCCTTCCCAGGAACCGGACCGCGGGTTGTCCCAACCCGCAGCGCCCCGGCACGTGCTGCGGCTTGGAACAAGCCGCGATCCGATCGCGAGCGGTTCAGGGCCCCATTGCATGTGCCATCGCGCAAGGCGGCCTCCCTTGAGCCGGCCCGCGGTAGGGCGACGGCCTCCGGCCACGCCGCTTGCGGATTCGACGGTGCCGCCCTGCCAGGGGCAGGGCCCCATCGCAGAGGTGATCGCGCAGGGAGGTTTGCCTTGAACCACGTGGCAGGGGACGTTAGTCCGCCCAGTTCTGCCGCTTTCGATCGCGGGTGTCATGGTCAGCAGCATTCTGAGACACGACACCAGCGAGGCATGCCTCAGACCTCAGGTCACGGCATTTGCCGCGGGCTCCTTGCCGGTTTGTCACCCCGAATTCACTGAGCCGTCCCTGGCTTGTCACGGGGCCGTGGAAAGCTGTCCTCGAGAATCCGAGAGCCGTTTCTCGGAGAACGAACGGAAGACCTATGCTGCAAACCATCTCGTTGGAAATGCCGGCTCCACCCGCCCAAATTCAGATGCGGCCGCTGCCAGAGGATTTGCTGACCTGGTTCGGCGAGCGGACGCTGGTCCAACTGACCCTTGAGGCCGTGAGCCAGGTGAACCTGGGCTCGCGGACCGGGGTCCAAGGCCCCGACTTGCTGACGTTGGTCTGTTATTGTTATGCGCGAGGTGTGCTGGGTTCCCGGCAGATCGAATGGGCCGCCCGACACGATCCAAACTTGCGCCGCCTGGGCGGCAACGTGGCTCCGGACTGGAATACGATCCGGAACTTCCGCCGACGGAACCGCGAAGCCGTGCTGCGAACGCTGCGCTGTTTGCTGGCTTCGGCTCACGAACTGCGCTACGGCGCGGCGGCGCTCGAGGCCGCCCTCCCTGCGCAGGGCGCGGCGGAGTCGGGTTCGCTGCAAGCCGCTTGGGTGCTGGCGCTCCAGGGGGCCACGGCGCGCATCGAGCGGGCGATCCACGCCGACTCGATGGCGCTGGATGAGTAATCAGGGTTGGCAGGGCGCGTTGGGCTGGGTTTGTCACCGAACTGTCACCTGACAGCCCTTTGGATGTCACACAACCGTCATACACTCTCTTCGTGGCACATGGATTTAACACTAAGTTTGCCGTGAAGAACCCCAACGCTCAACCTTACCTTTCGCTCGCTATCGGCGCCTTGGCCAGCGCGGCCCTCGGCACGACCGCCCACGCCCAGTCCCAGGACGC
Organism: Verrucomicrobiota bacterium; assembly: GCA_018969165.1. Taxonomy (GTDB): domain Bacteria; phylum Verrucomicrobiota; class Verrucomicrobiia; order Limisphaerales; family JAGWYX01; genus JAGWYX01. The sequence continues at coordinate 2,702 of JAGWYX010000438.1, read as the reverse complement.
CCTCCTGCAGAAGCTCGTGCAGAAGGGCATCCTGACTCAGCAGGAAGCCGAGAACCTCCGCGCGGAGCCAACCAACGCCGCCCCCAAGTCGTTCCTCGCCAAAATGGCTCCCCTCCCGGACTGGATCACCAGCTTCGGCATTTACGGAGACATGCGCGGGCGCTTCGAGCAACACGGCTCGGCCGATCCGCAGTCCTGGGAACGGGACCGTTTTCGCTACCGCCTGCGCATCGGCACCACCCTGAGCTTCCTGGACAACTTCGACGTGGGAGTTCGCCTGGCCTCCGGTGACCCCCAATTCACCGCCAGCGGCAAGCTGGTCGGCGGCCAGTCCATCACCGCCAATCAAACCCTCGGTTCGCTCATGACGCGCAAGTTTATCTGGCTGGATGCCGCCTACGCGCGCTGGACGCCCATCCGCAATGAGACCTTCACCCTCGACGGGGTGATCGGGAAAATGGACCAGCCGTTTCAATTGGATAACATGGTTTGGGACTACGACATCAACCCCGAAGGCGGCGCACTGCAAGCCAAGTACAACCTCAGCGACAAGCACACCCTCAAGGCCAATACCGCGTTCTTCGTGCTGGACGAGATCGCCAACCCGATTCCCGGCCCGCCGGCCGTCCCCACCACCCAGGCCTCGCACGATCCCTACGTTTACGGCGAGCAACTCCTGCTGGAATCCAAGTGGACGCCCAAACTTGAGAGCGCCATCGGGGTGGCCGTCTTCGACATCGTCAACCGGGACGGTTTGAACAGCAAGGTCCAGCCGTTCTATAACGCCGGCAACACCTACGACCCCGTCACCGGGACCCTGAAGTATAACATCAACCCGATCGTCACCGAGGGGTCGCTCACCTACAAACTGGACAGCTTCCCGCTCTACCCCGGCAAATTCCCGATCAAACTCATGGGCGACTACATGGAGAACCCGGCCGCGCCATCGAACAACCGGGCCTTTCGCGCCGGCGTGATGTTCGGCAAGGCGGCGGGCAAGCATACCTGGGAAATCGGCTATCGCTACCAGCGCCTGGAGGCGGATAGCTGGCTGGCCGGCCTGGTGGACGACGACAATGCCGCCTTCTATGCGCTGGGCAACCCGCAGTTGGCCGGCACCGGCGTGGCGACCGGTTACTTCGGCGGCACCAACGTCAAAGGCCATCTCATCCAACTGACTTATCGTTTCACCGATTTCCTGGACTTCACTTTCTACGGCTACTTCAATGACCTGGTGGTCAATGCCCCCGGCCTGACGAGCTCCAGCCGGCACTTCTATTGCGATCTGAACTGGAGATTTTAACCAAACGAATCACATGAAGACCATGCTCGGGGTGGCAGCCCTGCTGGCGCTGGAGGTTGCCGCCTCCGCCCAATTACTCATCAATGGCGCCGGCGCCACGTTTCCCTACCCGATTTATTCCAAGTGGTTCGACGAATACGCGAAGGTCGATCCCTCGGTCCGCTTCAACTACCAGTCCATCGGCTCGGGCGGCGGCCAGAAACAAATCCTCGAGCAGACGGTTGACTTTGGCGCCTCCGACGGTCCGATGAGCGACGCCAACCTCGCCAAGGCCCCGGGCCGGATACTGCACATCCCGACCGTCGCCGGGGCCGATGTCATCACCTACAACCTGCCGGGCAATCCCACCCTCAAACTGGATGGGCCGACCGTGGCCGACATCTTCTTCGGCAAAATCACCAAGTGGAACGACCCGCGCATCACCGGCCATAACCCGGACCTCAAATTGCCCGATAGCGACATCGTGGTGGTGCACCGTTCGGATGGCAGTGGCACGACCTACATCTTCGTCGATTACCTCAGCAGCGTCAGCCCCGCGTGGGCCGCCAAGGTCGGCCGCGGCACTTCAGTCAAGTGGCCTACCGGCCTGGGCGCCAAGGGCAACGAAGGCGTCACCGGCCAGGTCAAACAATTGCCCGGGGCCATCGGTTATATCGAGCTGGCCTACGCCGTGCAAAATCGCCTCCCTTACGCCAGCCTCAAAAACGCCGCCGGCAACTACGTCGCTCCCTCGCTCCAGTCGGTCACCGCCGCCCTGGCCTCTGCCCACATCCCGGACGATTTTCGGTTTTCCATGGTCAACCCGCCCGGGGGCGAGGCCTACCCCATCGCCGGCGCCACCTGGCTGCTGGTCTATGCCCGCCAGAGCGACACCGCCAAGGGCCAAAAACTGGTCCAGTTCCTTAACTGGGCAATTACCAAAGGTGAAACCATGGCCGAAACGCTGAACTACGCCCCGCTCCCGCCCAACGTCCAGGCCCGCGTCCTGGAGCGCCTCAAGGAAATCCGGCTCCCTTGATCCCTTGAACAAGGTGCGCGTGACTGGTGCCGTGTGAGGTTTCAGATTTGCATCCACACCGATGAGCAAGACCCCGAATCCAACCTCGCCGCCCCAAACCGCCATCCGCCTGAAGCCGCCGTCGCGGATCGGCGATGGCTGCTTCCGCTGGTTGGCCTGGACGATGGCCATGGTGGTGCTGGGTTTGACCGCGCTGGTGGGCTGGGAACTCTTCCAGGGATCGGTCCTGTCCTTGCACCGCTTCGGCTGGCGCTTCCTCGTGCGCTCCGACTGGGACCCGGTCAACGGCAGTTTCGGGGCGCTGCCGTTCATCTTCGGCACGTTGGTTTCCTCGCTGCTGGGCCTGATCCTGGCCCTGCCCCTGGGCGTGGCAACCGCGAT
>JAGWYX010000437.1 GCA_018969165.1 Verrucomicrobiota bacterium | reverse complement strand
GTGCCGTTCTGCGCGCGCAAGTGCGATTACTGCGCCTTCTATTCCGAGGCGACCAGCGGCCCGTTGATCGAACGCTACGTCAGCGCCCTCATCCGCGAACTTGAGCTGGTGGCCGGGGACCTGAGGCCAACGACCGTGTTCTTCGGGGGCGGCACCCCATCGCTCCTGACCGTGGGGCAATGGGAACGGATCATCGCGGCGATGGACCGATTGCGCCTGACGGGGGCAGCGGAATGGACCGTCGAGTGCAACCCGGCGACGGTGTCGCTCGACAAGGCCCGGTTCCTGCGGGCCGCCGGCGTCAACCGCATTTCCCTGGGGGTGCAGTCCCTGGACCCGGGCCTCCTCGAGCGGCTGGGCCGGGTCCACACGCGGACGATGGCGTTGCGATCCTTCGAGGTTTTGCGTCGGGCCGGTTTTGACAATGTCAACGTGGACCTGATGTTTGCCATCCCGGGCCAAACGCTGGCAGCCTGGCGGGCGACCCTGCGCGAGGCCCTGGCGCTCGAGAGCGAACATCTCTCCTGTTACGAGGTCACCTACGAGGAGGACACGCCGCTTTACGAACAGTTGCGCGCCGGTCGTTTCCAGGCCGATGACGACCTGGCGTGCGCGATGTATGAGGAATTGCTCGGGCTGGCCGCCGAACGCGGCTTTGACCAATACGAGGTGTCGAATTTCGCGCGGCCAAACGGCGGCGCCGACGGCCACCCGCCGGGACGCGCCTGCCGACACAACAGCAATTACTGGCGCGGGGGGTCGTACTACGGCCTGGGCCCGAGCGCGGCCGGTTACGTGGGCGGGGTGCGGACCAAAAACTGGTCCAGCACGCGCCTCTATTGCGAGCAGCTCGAGGGTGGCCGGCGCGCGATCGAGTCCCACGACCGCCTCTCCCCCCTGGCACGCGCGGGCGAGATCGCCGGGTTCGGCTTGCGCATGAATGCGGGCTGGTCCTTCCGCCAGTTCCTGGCCACCACTGGTTTCGACCTCCGCCGCGACTGGGCGGTCGAACTGGATCGCCTGGTCCAGCAGGGCTGGGGTTGGCTGCGGGCCGACGGTTTTGGGCTGACGCCGGTGGGGCTGCGCTTTGCGGACGCGGCGGCCGAGCAGTTTTTACGGTGACGGTAACGCCGGTCCGCCTGGTATGAACTCTGCTCCAAACGACGGTGGCTAACAGGCGGGCGCGGTCGAGCCGCGGCCGGCGCGAACGCGCGATCAGGTCCGAGCACGGACATTGGATGAAATGGAACACGTTGCTCCCCACACCAGGCTGAGCCGGGTGCTGGACTGGTGTGAAAGCCAGGCGGCGACCGACCTGCACGTTCAGGCGGATCGCCCGTTCTGCATTCGGGTTCACGGCCGGCTCCTGCGCGTGTCTCCGGCCCAGTGGGCGCCGCTCGACGACCGGGAGCTTTACGAGTGGTTGCGCGAGGCCTTCGCGGCGGCGACGAGTGATCGCATCGAGTCCAACCAGGAGGTGGACCTGAGTTTCTACCACGGGAAACAGCGGTATCGGGCCAACTTCAGCAAACAAATGGGGCGCCAGTCTTTCTCCTTCCGCCTGGTGCCGCAACAACGGCTCAAACTCCAGGATCTCCAACTCCCAACCTCGCTGCGCGACATCATCCAGGACCCGCGCGGCCTGGTGTTGGTGACCGGCCCTACCGGCCAGGGCAAGAGCACCACCCTCCGCGCGCTGATCCAGGAGATCAATGAGACCCAGGCGGCGCGGATCATCACCATCGAGGACCCGATCGAATACGTGTTCGAGGAGGCCCGGGCCCAGTTCGAGCAGCGCGAAGTGGGGATTGATACCGACTCGTTCGCCGACGGCATTCGCAACGCCATGCGCCAGGATCCGAACGTCATTTTCGTCGGCGAGATTCGCGACCGCGAGAGCATCTTTGCGGCCATGCAGGCGGCGGAGACCGGCCACCTGGTCCTGACCACGCTCCACGCCGACTCGGTGGCCCAGGCAATCGCGCGCATCCGCGAGTATTACCCCAGTTCCGAGCAAGCCAACATCAGCAGCCTGCTGGCGCGCAACCTGAACACGATCGCCTGCCAACGGTTGCTCCCGAACGTGCACGGCACCCGCACGCCCTGCCTCGAGCTGCTCAAACGGGACGCCGGCATCCAGGAAGCGATCCAGTCCAACAACCTGGCGTTGTTGACCGGCATCGTGGAAGTCTCGGTCAACCAGGGGATGCACACCTTCGACCAATACTTGCTGGAGCTGCTGGCGGCGGGCATCGTGACCGAGGTCACCGCCCGGCAGTATGCCGTCAACCGGCACAAGCTGGACCTGAACCTGCGCGGCATCGTCACGCAGACGGCCATTCTCAAGCCCGATCCAGGGAGGTGAGGCATGTTGGTGATCCTGCGCATCGTGTTCGGCGCCGCCCTGCTCTACGGGCTGTTCGAAGTTCGCCAGAACGCGCAGTCCAACCCGGAAACAGGCGACCTGATGAACGCCTTCTTCCTCGCCGTCTGCGTCATCGCCGGCATCCTCAACGCGATCGTGTGGGCGCCCTACTTCGGGGCGCGGATCGCCGAGCCGCTCACCGGCGTGCTGACGACCGGCCCGGGATACGATCCGCGGAACCGGGTAATGCGGTTGATCCTGTGGTGCGAACGGCGGGGTTACCGGTGGTTGAGCCTCGGGCTATGTTTCCTGGAAGGCGTGCGCCATCCCATGAGCCCCGCGGCTTTCGTCGTCGCCTTGCGCCAGGTTAAACCCGGTGGTTGGTGGGAAGGAATTTACGCCCGCGAGGTGTTCCGCTTCAGCAACACCCAGCATTGCCTGCAGGCCTACGAAATCCTCAAGCGTCTCGGGCTCGATCCCGGCCCGCATCCCCGCCCCGAGGTGAACCTGGTGCTGCATTCGCTCGGCAAACCGGTGGCGCCCGAGCCGGCCCGGCTCGATGTCCCGCGCGCGCCGCAAACGATGCCCCTCAAACGCGATCCCCGCATCCAATTGTTCGAGCCCGACGCCAGCCCGGGACCGGCGCGCGAGCAAAACGGGCCTGCCACCGAACCCGGCGGCAGCGGAACCGCCCACCCTCCCCCTCCCGACACGGGGCCGGCCGAGCCGCCTCCGTTCACCGGCTCTGCCCAAACGCGTGTTTCGCCTCCTGCATAGAATCGTCGTGGTCGGCTTCTGGGTGCTGCTCGTGCTCATCGGCTGGTTCGCGTACGAACACCGCACCCGCATCCAGCCCGTGCTCGACGAGATTGAAATCCTGAAGCACCTCCAATTGACCACAGACCCGTCGCGCGTCATCGCCCGGATGACGGGCGAGGTGTACCAGATCACCGGTCCTGACAGCTTCCGCCTCCGGACCGCGGACGGCGTGCGGTATCACTTGCGCCTCGAGGCAGCCCAGGCCCCGCCCGAGAGCACGCCCGCCGCCCGGCGATGGCGCGAGCAGGGCGCCAGGCGCCTGAGCCACTGGCTGCTGTCCAATCGCGTCGAGGTGGACCTGGTCTATACCAACGAGTATCGCCTGGGCCTGGGGTTCGCTTTTCGCGCCGGGACCAATGTCAACGTGCAATTGGTCAAGAGCGGTCTGGCGCGCATCAACCCCGACCAGCTCAAGAACCTGCCGTTGCGCGAACAATTCGCCCTGCTGTCGGCACAGCAGGAGGCCCAAACCGCCAGGCTAGGCATGTGGAAATGAGCGGCCCGTCCGCCTGCGACTGAACCCGGGATCGCCTGGTTCGCCGTGTCAGCGCCAGACCCAGTCCTTCTCGCCGCGCTCAACGATGCTTCGCGCCCCCCGCTCGCCGCCATCGTCCTTGAGGTCCCATCCGACCGAGTAGAGCCGGTAATCACCGTCAGCAGTCCGACGATACTGCAGCGGCTGACCGTTCACGATTTCGTGGGGCAGTTCATCCAGAAACCGCGGCACCAGCGCGGCGAGGGTCTCGGGGTAGGCGCCAGTCGCTTTTCGGTAACGTTCGAGCGCACAGGCGATCCGCGTCTCGTCAACGAAGGTCTGGTTCCGGGCCACGGTTTGACAAGCCCGGCTGAAATTCGGCACCAGCATTCCGGCCGCCACGGTGTCATAGGCCAAAGGGCGATGGAACTCGGCGTCGAGCCGACTCGCAAACCCGTTCTCCCGGGGCACATCAATCCGCGACTGCTTCAGGTCCAGGCAATCCAACTCCGCCTGTTCGGCGCGCGCGACGAAGACGGCCGATTGGTCGAGCCAACCGCGCGGGCACAGAAGCAGGTAGCGGCCCATCGAGCTTTTCCAGAGCGGTTTCGACTCCCCGACGAGGAGCCTGGCCAGGGTCCGGCGCGGGCAGTGCTCGAGCAGGTAAACGACCGCCGCCCGCTCGCCGCCGCGGAAGCTGTGCGCATAAGCCGACAGCAAATGGATCTGCCGCAACCGGGTTTCGAGGGTTTGCCACTGCGGTTGCCGCCAGGCGCCGGCCTCGAACCCTTGCTCGACCACCTGCA
>JAGWYX010000436.1 GCA_018969165.1 Verrucomicrobiota bacterium | reverse complement strand
GCCTTCATCGCCCCACTGGGCGCCGACTAGAATGGTGTTTGCCATAGTTCCTACTCGCGCGGTCGCGGCACTAAAAAACCCCGAAATGTAAATTCGGGGCAAACGCTCAGTATTTACAGCCAGACAGTAAAGAACCGCTCCCGCCCTGTCAACCGCAATCCGCCTCGCTGGAGTCCTTGAATCTTGAAACTGGCTGTCTTCCGGTCAAGTCTTGACGGCTCTTTCGCCGCCCGCCCTTTCCGCCTAAAGGACTCTATAAGCGAGGCGCGCACAGAGCAGAGCGAGGCAGGCGAGGAAAGACGGGAATACGCAGACGGAACCAGAATGAGGTCTGTGGCGCGCCTCGCTAGAACTGCGTGAAGACCGCGCGGTGAATCGGCGCCGGATACGGCACCTCGGGTCCCTTCGCCACATACCATAGAATCCGGTTCAGCTCATCCTCGGGCGCGCGATCGTATTCGCGGAAATCCATGCGCGCGGACTGCCGGGCAAACGGGGATTTGACGGTGTTTTTGGCGTTCAGGTCCACTTCCGGAATGCGCGGCTGGTAAGCCGCCAGTTGGGCGCTTGCCCGGAAGCTATTGAACATTGGCGTGGCGCCCGCGTCGTACTGCGTCAGCGGTGGTAAGCCCAGGATCAGTTCCATCGTCCGCACCATGCTCGCGGTGGTGTAGAGCGTGCGGTCCACATACCCGCGCTTGCAGAACGGACTGAGCACCAGCCCGACCGTGCGGTGCGCGTCCACATGGTCCGGGCCGTTCTGCGCGTCGTCCTCGATGACGAAGATCGCCATCTCCTTCCAGAACCGGCTATGGGTGGCCGCCTCGACGATGCGGCCCAGGGCCAGGTCATTGCTGGCCACCGCGGCGTCGGGCGTGTAGGCCCCCGGTTTGGTGCCGGCGGTGTGATCTTCGCCCAAAGACATGATGGTGAATTGCGGCAGGTCGCCGGTCCGTTCGGCCGTCGCCAGATCTTGAATCCACCATTTGACTCGCTCGGTGTCGCGCGCACCGGTCCAGCGGCCCCGGCAATCCGAGGCGACGCGCTGCGCGCCTTCGCCGTAGGTTTTGAAACGCACGCCATGCCGGCGGCACTGGTCCCACAGGTAACCGGCCGCCGGATTCTCCATCTCCTCGTTGCCGGGCAGCTTGCCGTGGCTCGAGTAGGAAATAATCCACGACCGCTCGTTATAGTCGGTGGCGATGGCCGCGTCGCACCAACTGTGGCCGTCAACGCTGACCTCGCCATTGCAATACAGGTTGTCGAGCAGCACGTAGTCCCGCGCCAGTTGGTGGTGGTTCGGCGTGACACTCTCCCCATACATGGTCAGGCGCGGATCGCCGTTGCCGGCCGGCTTGCCCTGCGCATCCTTGAAATCGCCGAACACCTGGTCGTAAGTCCGGTTCTCCTTGATGATGTAAAGCACGTACTTGATGGGGCAGGGCTGGCCGACCTGGTCCGGAATCACCGTATCGCTGCGGATCGGCGCCCGGTGCATCGCCTCGGGTGTGAACGGCGAATTGCGGCGGACTTGTTCGGTGTAGGCCGCCATCTGCGCCGCCGACGGCCGCGGGATGCAGGAAATCGTGCCTTCAAGGGTACGCCCGATGTAATCGAACGCCGGAGGCTGGTGCAGCCGTTGCGGCTTGGCGGTGCGGACGGGGACGTTGGCCCGGGCGCCGAGCCCTTTGCCATTCGCGACCAGCAGGGTGTGATTGTCCGGGCTGACCGCCAGCGCCGTCGGATACCAGCCCACCGGGATGAAGCCGTTGACCACCGAAACATTCGGGTCCGAGACGTCCACCACCAGCACATCGTTGTTGTCGGCATTGGCCACGAACAGCGTCTTGCCGTCGGGCGACACCGCGACACCGTCCGGGGTGCTGCCTTCGGGTGATTGCGGGTAGAGCGAGGTGGAAATGATCTCGCGCGTGCCTTCCCAGAGCCGGCGCGCCGGGCTGGCCGCCTCGCCGAGCTTCTCGAGCGTTCGCGTTTGAATCACGTTCACCGTGTTGTCCCCGGCGCAGGCGACGAACAACCGACCGTCCGGCGCCAGTGCCATGTCGTTGGGGCGCAGCCCGACCGTCAGGTCCCGCACCCGGCGGTTGCTCTGGGTATCGACCACGCTGACGGTCCGACTGCCCCAGTTGCTGACATAAAGGTGGCGGTGGTCGGCGCCCATGACGCACGTGTGCGGGAACTGGCCGACGGCGACGGTGGCCTCCAGGGCCAGCGAGGCCGGGTCCAGAACCCAAAGCTCATGGTTCGCCTCGTTGCAGACATACAGTTTGCCCGTCCCCGGATGCACCGTGATCGACGCCAGGAAAACCGGGGAGAAATTCGTCGCGGGCTTGACCGAACGCTCGAACCTGGCCTGGCCGTCGGCGTAATCGAAAACGTGGATGAACCCCGAGTCGCCGCCGGAGACATACAGGCGCTTGCCGTCGCCACTGAACGCCAGCCCGTTCCAGGCCTCGTTCAACGGGAGAAACTGCGTGACCCGCCGGCTGGCCAGGTCCAGCAGCGTCAGACCGGTGTTGTTGAAACCGCCGCTGACCGCCACCAGGCGCTGCCGGTCCGGGGCGACGACGAGCTTCAGGGCCAGATCGCTGACGGTGACCTGCCCCCCGGCCGGAGTGACGCCCCAGCCGTTGAACAGCAAATGACGGTCCGGCTCGAGCCCGGCACGCTCGCGCACCGCGGAACTGTTGACGGCCTCGGTGGATTGGCGTCCCCGCGCGGTCTGCGCATGGACGCAGACGCCGGCGAGCACAAAGACCGCGCTCAGCACGGCTCCCAGGCCGTCGCTGAACAGGGTGGAGGTGGGCTCACGGAAAGAAACGGCTGATAGACACATTGCACCGCGCATTAAGCCATAACCACCAGGACAGGCAAGTAACAGTTTTTGTGCCGCAACTGCAGGGTCTGCTGTCGCCTGGATAAGTTGCTGTTTACTAGTATGATATGTAGCAAATGACCCTCCTGGAGGGCCTTAGCGTCTGTTTTTGGGCCTCATTTTGACCCGTAAGGTAACCAGGCCAGAGTCCCTGCAGCTTGAACCTCGTTGTTGTCTGATCGGGTCTTGGTGTTTCCTTCGCTGCCTGCGTTTTCCTTAAATCAAAAAAAAGAGGCCAAAAATCGGCTGTAAGGCCCTAAAAGTGGCGTGAATTCTCCATATCCGCCTCAGAACGAAATGGTTGTCTCGGCGACAGCAAGGAACACACCGATTTTGACCTTTGCCATGAGGCGGTTTGATGGCACTTTTAAACCATGTCTTCGAGCAAGCTCGAACAGTTGCGCGCCATCCTCGGCTCTTATGATTCCTGCCTCGTGGCCTACTCGGGCGGGGTGGACTCGGTGTTCCTGGCTTGTATCGCGCGCGAGGTGCTGGCCGACCGCGCCCTGGCGGTGATTGCCGACTCGCCGAGCCTGCCCCGGCGCGAACTCGAGGAGGCGCTCGACTTAGCCGAACGGTTCGGGTTCCCGGTGCGCGTCATCCGCACGCGCGAGTTCGACAACCCCGATTACCTGGCGAATCCGAGCAACCGTTGCTATTTCTGCAAACACGAGTTGTTCACTGAGTTGGCGCCCATCGCGCGCACCGAAGGCTTCGCCGTCCTGGCCTACGGCGAGAACGCCAGCGATATTGGCGACTATCGTCCCGGCGCTCAGGCGGCCGCTGAGTTCCAGGTCCGTGCCCCACTCAAGGAGGCGGGCCTGACCAAGGCCGAGATTCGCGAGCTGTCCGCCCAGCTCGGCCTGCCCACGGCGGATAAGCCGCAACTGGCCTGCTTGAGTTCGCGCATCCCGCACGGCGAAGCGGTGACGCTCGATAAACTCTCGATGATCGAACAGGCGGAAAATATGTTGCGCGACCTGGGCTTCCACGATGTGCGGGTCAGGCACCATGAAATGCGAAATGCGGCACGCGGATGGTGGAATGGGGGAGCCGACGCTGGCACCGGGACCGCGGCGGGTGTCCAGGGTCCAGGGTCAAAAGTCCAAGGTCCGAAGCCCGAAGTGCGAAGTCCGGATGCTGCCTTCCGCAGTCCGCAATCCGCATTCGGGGTCCACCTGGCCCGGATCGAGTTGGGTGTGGGCGAAATGCCGAGGCTATTCGAGAACGGGAATGCCTTCCGCGTGGCCGAGGCCTTGAAGCACATTGGCTATGCGCACGTCACGCTGGATTTGCGGGGCTACCGGCGCGGCAGCCTCGACGCGGCCCCGGGAACGCCCCCCGAGCCGGCGCGGCAGCCGGCGTCCGCGTGAAACTTTCCAGGCCTTGGGGTTATGAATAGAATGGTCTATGGCACAGTTTTCCTACAAGGCCCGGCGGCGCTCGGGCGAATTGGTCCAAGGCGTGCTCGAGGTCACCGACCGCGGCGCGGCACTGCTGCAGATTGAGCGGCTCGGGTTGTTCCCCGTCGCCGTCGAGGCCACGCGCTCGACGGCGCCCGCCAAGGTCGAGCGCCCG
>JAGWYX010000435.1 GCA_018969165.1 Verrucomicrobiota bacterium | reverse complement strand
TGGTCGCACGGCGGCGGCGCGCGGTGTCCGCGGTGCGGCCGGCGGTCGGCGGCTGAAGTCATTGCGGAATTGAACGGGTTGTTTCAACGCGGCATTCACCGGGCAGGCACACCCGCGCGATTGATCGCCTGGGACTGGGGCTGGGCGGAAGAGTGGGCACCCGCCATCATCGCGCGGTTGCCGGACGCGGTGGCGCTGATGAGTGTCAGCGAATGGGACCTTCCAATCCGGCGTGGCGGCGTGCGCACCACCGTCGGTGAATACTCGATCTCGGCCATCGGCCCTGGTCCGCGGGCCCGGCGGCATTGGGATTGGGCCAAGCGGCGCGGCCTGCGGACGATCGCCAAGATGCAGGCCGGCAACACCTGGGAGCTGTCGGCGGTGCCGTACCTCCCCGCCTTGGAGAATGTCGCTCAACACGCGGCCAACCTGCGCGCGGCGCGCGTGGACGGCCTGATGCTCGGCTGGACCCTTGGCGGCTACCCTTCCCCCAACCTGGAAGTGGTCAGTGAAATTGCCGGGGACACCCAACTGGCGCCCGAGGCGGCGATGGCGCGCGTGGCGCGCCGACGGTTTGGCGAAGTGTCCGCACCCGCGGTGGTGCGGGCCTGGCGCGGATTCAGCGCCGCGTTCCGCGAGTTCCCGTTCAGCGGCGGCCTGGTGTATGACGCCCCGATGCAGTTCGGCCCCAGCAACCTGCTCTGGGCCGAGCCTACCGGTTATCGGGCCACCATGATCGGCTTTCCCTACGACGATCTGGACAGTTGGCGCGCGGTGTACCCGGCCGCGGTCTTCATCGCTCAGTTCGACAAGGTGGCGACGGGCTTCGAACGGGCGACCACCGAGTTGCAGACTTTCGTCGCGACCCACGCCGATAAACTGGCGCCGCACGAACAATCCGCCCTGACCGCGGAACTGAACGTCGCCGAGGCGGCGTCCATTCATTTTCGCTCGACGGCGAATCAGGCCCGGTTTGTCGTCGCGCGGGGAGACCTGGCCCGTGCCGCCAGCCTCGCCGCGGCGCGGCCCGTGCTCCAATCGCTCGCCAGCATCCTGCAAGCCGAGCTCGACTTGGCCCGCCGGCTCTACCGCATCCAGGGGCGTGACTCGCGGATTGGTTTCGAGGCCTCCAACCAGTACTACTACGTGCCGGTGGACCTGGCCGAGAAAGTCCTGAATTGCCGCGATCTGTTGGACCGCTGGTTGCCGGCTCGAGCCCGGCGGTGGGGGGATGCAGCGCAACGCCCCTTTTCCATCGACGCTCCTGGGAGGCTTGTTTAACGTCCGGCCGTGCCCACGCCGTTGCTCCGACTCGAGGCGGTCGAGAAATCGTTCGCCGGGGTTCGAGCATTGAAACCCCTGCGCCTGGAGTTGGCCGCCGGCGAGGTGCTCGGGCTCGTCGGCGAAAATGGCGCCGGCAAATCCACGTTGATCAAAATCCTGAGTGGCGTGCACACGCCCGATGCCGGGCGGATCACCTGGCAGGGAACGCCCGTCCGATTTGGTTCGCCGCACGATGCCCTGGCCGCCGGCATCGCCACCATCCACCAGGAACTGACTTACTGCGCGCACCTGTCGGTGGCCGAGAACATCCTGCTGGGCGAACCCTGGCCGCGTCACTGGTGGCGCGGGATTGACTGGCGGCGGCTCCACGCCGAGGCGGCTGAACACCTCGCGCGCTTCGATCTGACCATCCCGACCAACAAAGTTTTTGGCGAACTCAGCTCCGCCCAAAAACAAGAGGTCGCCATCGCCCGCGCCTTGTCCCGCCAGGCCAAACTCCTGATCCTGGATGAACCGACCGCGAGCTTGAGCGAGCCGGAGGTTGCCCGGCTCTTCTCCCACCTCCAACGCCTGCGTCAACAGGGCGTGGCCATCCTCTACGTCTCCCATCGGCTCGACGAAATCCTCGGGCTCACCGACCGCGTCGCGGTTTTGCGCGACGGCGAGTGTGTGTCCGCCTACGCCACGCGCGAGGCGGACGTGAACCGGTTGGTCAAGGACATGGTGGGCCGGCCGATCGATCAGGTCTGCCCTCACTCCCGCCCCGATCAATCCGGGCCGGCCCTGCTCGAATTGGCCGGCGCCACGCGCAACGGCATGTTCGCGGACATCTCCTTCACCGTCCGGGCGGGTGAGATCGTCGGCCTGGCGGGCCTGGTCGGCGCGGGACGCTCCGAACTCGGGCGCGCCATTTACGGGCTGTATCCGCTGAGCGGCGGAGCGATGCGGCTGGGCGGACGCCCCTGGCAGCCGCGCGGACCGCACGCGGCGTTGCAGGCCGGCCTGGTCTATCTGCCGGAGGAACGCAAACGCCAGGCCCTGGTGCCGGATCATCCGCTGCGCGACTCGATCAGCATCGGCTTTTCCGACCAACTCACCCGCTGCGGGTGGATCCGCTCCGACCAGGAAAACGCCCGCGTCCGCACCGCCATGACCACCTACGGCATCGCTGCCACCGGACCGGCCCAACCGATCGGCACCCTCAGCGGCGGCAATCAACAGAAGGCCCTCCTGGCCCGTTGGCTGGATCGCGACCCGCAAGTCATCATCCTGGATGAGCCGACGCGGGGCGTGGACGTCGGCGCCAAGGCGGAGATTCACGCCATGATCGACCGACTGGCGGGCCGCGGCAAAGCGGTGTTGCTCATTTCCAGCGACCTGCCCGAAGTGCTGGGGATGAGCGACCGTGTGTTGGTGATGCATCGCGGCCACCTCTCCGCCGAACTTGGTGGGCCCGCGTTGACGCAGGAAAATGTCATCCTGGCCGCCTCGGGATTGTATGATGTTCACTGACCGTCTGGCGCCCTTCCTCAAGCAGCGCCTGCTTTTTCTGCTGGTTGGCAACGGGCTCCTGCTGCTGGTCATCCGGTTGCTGATCAAACCAGGCGGTTCGTTCGCGGAGGTGCTCGAGCGCGCCGGCCCGGACGTGGCCCCGGTGATCCTCGCCGGCCTCGGCATGACCGGCCTGATCTTCACTGGCGCCATCGACCTGTCCATCGCCTCGATCATTGCCCTGGCCGGCACAGTGTTCGGCATCCTGGTCCAGCGCGGCGCCAGGCCGTGGGAATGTGACTTGGCCTGCGTGGGCACAGCCTTGGGGCTGTCCCTGCTCAACGGCTGGCTGGTCCGCGCGCTGAACCTGCCTGCCATCATCCTGACCTTGGCCGGCCTGCCCTTCTACCGAGGCGCCGCGCTGATCGTCGCCGAACTGGCGATCCCACAGTTCGGGGGCAATATCTCCGTGCCGGACGAGGCCTATCATGGACCAGGAAAAGTTTATGCGGCGTGGATTCTCCTGGGAACGCTGGCGGCGGCGTTCGCCTGGGAACAATCGGCCCGCACCCCCCGGCGCTGGCTGGCACTGGGCAGTTCGCTCGAGACCTGCCGGCTGGTCGGCTTGCGCCCCGGCCGCATCGCCCAAAGCGCCTTCCTGGTCGGCGGCCTCTTCCTCGGCCTCGCCGCGCTGATTTACGTCACCCGGATTCAGGCGATCGAGCCGGCGCGGATGGCGCTGGGATTCGAGTTGCAGGTGATCGGCGCCGTGGTCCTGGGCGGCACCAACATCTTCGGGGGCGAAGGCTGTTTCGCCGGCACGGTGCTCGGGGCCTTCTTCCTCTATTTCATCCTGGAAGTCCTGATCTACGCCGGGGTGAGCCCGTATTTCCAGGAAGTGATCACGGGCGCCCTGATCATCGGAGTGATCGGCCTGGACTGCGCGTTGCACCGGTCGCGCAAGTGGCTCGAGGAACTGGCATGAAACGGCTGGCCTTGCCCGCGATCCTGGTGGTCGAGGTGGCCGTGTTCAATGCCATCGGCGGCGAACACTTCCACTCGGCCGCCGGCGCCCTGCGCTACTTTGCCGAATACGGCGGGGACATCCTCGCGCAATCCGCGCCGGTCCTGCTGCTTGCTTTCGGTATGACGCTGGTCCTGATGACGGCCGGGATCGATTTGTCCGTGGGTTCGCTGGTCGCGTTGGTCGCCTGCGCGATGGCCTCCTTCCCGGGCGGGACGGCCTTCTGGGGGACGGCGATCCCGGTCGGCTTGGTTTTGGCGGCGCTGCTGGGATTGGCCAATGGCCTGTTGATCGCCTGGCTGGACGTGCCTCCGATCATCGCCACGCTGGGGACGATGATCCTTTATCGCGGGCTGTGCTTCGGCGTCATGGGCGACCTGGAGAAGGCCCCTTTTCTCGATGTGCCCGGCTACGGGTGGTTCGGCCAATTCACCGGCGCCGCCCTGCTGGTCGCCGTCGTTTATCTGCTCGGCGGGCCGTACTTCCACCACTCCCGCTGGCGGCGTGAGCTGCTCATGCTGGGCGGGAACCGCGTCGCCGCGCGTTACGCCGGCATTCCGGTCACCCGCCGCCTCTGCGAGGTCTACGCCGTGGTCGGCTTGCTGGCGTTCCTGGCGGCGGTCGGCTTCACCGCGCGCAACGGTTCGGTCAGCGCCAGCTCGCTCACCGGCCTGGAATTGC
>JAGWYX010000434.1 GCA_018969165.1 Verrucomicrobiota bacterium | reverse complement strand
ACGAATGCATTTTCAACCTCAACGACGGCAGTTTCCGCTGCCCAAACACGCAGCAGGGCTGGTCGCCGTTCACAACTTGGACGCGCGGATTGGCCTGGGCGATCCTCGGGTTCGCCGAGGAGCTGGAGTTCCTGGAAACCGTGCCCGCCGCGGAGCTGGATGCGGCGTGCGCAGGATTGTCCTGGCCGGAACGCTGGCAACCGCGCGGACGCAGGGGGCGCGCGGGCGCGCGGCTGGAAACCGCGCTCGTGACGGCGGCCACCGCCACCGCCAGTCATTACCTCGGAACCTGCTGCGCCGATGGCGTGCCGATGTGGGACGACGGCGCGCCGAATCTCCAGCGGCTGGGTGATTATCGGAACCGGCCGGCGGAGCCGTTCAACGAATGGGAACCGGTTGATAGCTCGGCCGCGGCGATCGCCGCGCAGGGTTTGCTCCGGCTCGGCAACTTCTTGCAACGACACGGCGACGATGACCGCTGGGGTGCTCGGCTGCGCCAGGCGGGCCTGACCATCGCCGCGACACTGTTCGACGAACCGTATCTTTCGACCCGGCCGAAGCACCAGGGATTGCTGTTGCACTCGGTTTACCATCGCCCAAATGGTTGGGACTACGTCGCGCCGGGCCAAAAAGTGCCGAACGGCGAAAGCTCGATCTGGGGCGATTACCACGCCCGCGAATTGGCCCTGCTGCTCTTGCGCGAGGCGCGCGGGGAAAAGTATTTGACCTTCTTCGACGCCGTCGGGGGCTGATCGCGCGGGTCGCCGAATTCCGGTGAAACGGAAATGAAATATACCTACGACGAATTGGCGGGAATGATCGATCATTCGCTACTCCACCCCACGCTGACCGATCGCGAACTCGAGGACGGCTGCCGGCTGGCCGCCAGCTACCGCGTCGCTTCCGTCTGCATCAAACCTTACGCCGTCCGGCGCGCCGCCGAACTCCTGCGCGGCACCGGCGTCGCCGTCGGCACCGTCGTCGGCTTCCCCCACGGCAGCCCCGGCACCGAGGTCAAACGTCACGAGACCGCGACCGCCTGCCGCGACGGCGCCACCGAGATCGACATGGTCGTCAATATCGGCAAAGTCCTCTCGGGCGACTGGGATTACGTCGAGCAGGATATCCGCGCGGTGTGTGCCGAAGCCCACCAGGGTCGGGCGATTGTCAAAGTCATTTTCGAAACCGACTTTTTGCCCGCCGACGAACCCAAGATTCGGCTCTGCGAAATCTGCGACCTTGCCGGCGCCGATTTTGTGAAGACCTCAACCGGCTATGGCTTCGTGAAACAGGCCGACGGCAGATACAACTACCGCGGGGCGACCGAGCACGACCTCAAGCTCATGCGTGCCCACACCTCGGCCCGGATGCGCCTCAAGGCCGCGGGCGGCGTGCGTGACCTCGACGCGTTGATCCGCATCCGCGATCTCGGCGTCGCGCGTTGCGGGATGAGCGCCACCGCCGCGGTGCTCGATGAGTTTCTCCGGCGCGTACGAGCCGAACCCGCACCCGGCGGAAATCCCGTCGCCAGCCGATGAACGCTTGCGCTCTCCAAGAGCGGCCCCGCCGTAGGGCCGAGCTGCCGCTCGGCCCGGCGGCGCGGCAGCACCGCCCTACCAGGTTCATGGTCCGTGAGCAGGTCCGAAGGGAACAAGGCGTTTCCCTTGAACCGGACCGCGGGTTGTCCTCAACCCGCAGTGGCTCGGCGCGCGCTGCGGCTTCGGACAAACCGTGGTCCGATCGCAACTGGTTCATGGTCTTAGTGCATGCGCACTCGGGAATGGGAGCGCTCCGCAGTGCAATCTCTGAAATTCATGGCGTTCGGCAAAGATCTCCGCGGAGCAGCGACAGCCTTGTCCCTGGTCAGGCTCTGGTCCGCGATGTTTGTGCGGACATGGCGGTCCGCGCTCCTTTGATTGCGGCTCCGCCGCGCTGTGAACTTGCCCTCACCCCGTTCTCCCCCAGGGAGAGCGAACTGCCGGCTGAGGTCCTTGCACATCCTCGAGTTTCCCTCGACAACGCCGGCCGCGGTGGTTCGGCACCCGCTAACCTGAACGAAACCGGTGACGCTGAAGGCTCCCCCCTCCCATCCGATGGGAGAGGGCCGCGGTGGGGGCCTTCCGATTCATTGAATGTCTGAACCCCTTAAGCTGGTCCGTATCCCGTCGCTGAAAACCGCCGCGGATTTTCGTGCCCACGTCGCCTCGCTCGGAATCGCCCTGCCCTGCGACGACTCGATCATCGCCGGCACCACGTCGCCGTTGGCACAACCCCTCACCTCGGTCGCGATCAACGGAAAGACCATCGGCAACCGCGTCGCCATCCAGCCGATGGAAGGCTGGGACGGTACGGCGACCGGCGGGGCCACGGACGACGTCCGCCGGCGGTGGCAGCGGTTCGGCGAAAGTGGGGCGAAGCTGGTCTGTGGCGGTGAGGCGATGGCCGTCTGCCCGGAAGGCCGGGCCAACCCGAATCAACTCATCATTTCCGAGGCGAACAAGAAGGACTTGGCGGGGCTGCGCGAACTCCTGCTGCGCACGCACCGCGACCGGTATGGCGCCGATGACGACTTGGTCATCGGTTTTCAACTCACCCACTCGGGGCGGTTCTGCAAACCGCACGACAAGTTCCGCCTCGAGCCCCGCGTGGCCTACCGACATCCCATCCTGGACCGACGGTTCAACGTGACCAGCGACGCCCAGGTCTTGAGCGATGCCGAGGTCGAGCGGTTGATCGAAAAGTACGTGGTGGCGGCACGGATTGCGCGCGAGGCGGGGGCCGACTTCGTCGATATCAAACATTGCCACGGTTACCTGCTACACGAATTCCTGGGTGCCTTCACGCGCCCGGGCCGATACGGTGGTTCGTTCGAGAACCGCACGCGCATCCTGCGTGAGATCGTTGCCGCCATCCGTGCCAGCGGCAACCCGATCGAAATCGGCGTGCGCCTGAGCGCTTTTGACTTGGTCCCGTTCCGCCCCGACCCGGCGCGCTCTTCGCCCGGGAGACCGGGGCCGGGGGTGCCCGAGGATTTCTGCGGCTGCCTGCCGTATCACTACGGCTTTGGCGTGAATCCGAACCGCCCGCTGGAATACGACCTGACGGAGACGTTTCAATTCATGGACGTGTGCGCGCAACTTGGCGTGAAAATCCTCAACCTGAGCGCCGGTTCCCCTTACTACAACCCGCATATCCAGCGCCCGGCCGCGTACCCGCCTTCGGACGGTTATGAGCCGCCGGAGGATCCGTTGGTTGGTGTCGCGCGGCAAATGGCGGTGGTGCGCCAGCTCAAGGCGCGCGCTCCGGCCAATCTGGTGCTCGTCGGTTCTGCTTACAGTTATCTCCAGGAGTATTTGCCTCACGTGGCGCAGCACGTGGTGCGGGGAGGCTGGACCGATCTGGTCGGTCTCGGCCGGATGGTTCTGGCGTATCCGCGCCTGGTGCAGGACGCCCTCGATGGCGTGCCGCTGGCGGTCAAGTCCATTTGCCGCACCTTCAGTGACTGCACCACAGCCCCGCGCAACGGATACATTAGCGGTTGCTATCCGCTGGACACGTATTACCGCGCCAAGCCGGAGTTCAATCGCCGGAAATCACTCAAGTGACCGCGCCTTTAAAGGCAATGAGTAGGAAGAACTTCCCAATAGGGGTCAGTCCTTATTTTCTGTTCATCGACTCGTACTGAAACAGTGGAGGCTGGCCGGGGTTGCAGATGGTTCTCCGCAAGTGAGGCTGACCTTTTCCGCCGCAGGTAGTTGGATACGTGTGTCCAGCGTCCCATTTTCAACCGGTCGGCTATCCATTGAAGGCTAACTGTTGTTTCGTGCCTGAGTCGTCTTGCGATCCGGATTTTTTCAGGATCACCCTTAGGCCGTGTGGCGACGTCATTGTCGCTCCACCCAAGTTGGCGCAATTCCTCCTGCACACGTTGCTCGGCACGTTCTCGTTCCGATTCACGCCGTGGTTCTGCATAGTGGTGAGACCCGCCCTGTCGTTTAACCGCCATCAGCAACTCGTCGCGAAACGGCTTTGGGCCGTAGCACCAGGCACGCCGAAGCTGCCGCCAAGCGTTTCCATCCTCCCCTTGACGACGCGCCTCGAGTTGGATTTCGAACTCTTGTCGCCCAGACGGGGTATCGAAAGGAATCCGCATTTCACCCAAGAGCCTGTCCACACGCAGCCAAGGTGGTCGGCCGCCGAGGAGGACCAAGTAATCTCGGAAGCTACTCCAACGGAAGGAACGCAGCGGTTGATCAGGAGCAACCAGTCGCGCGCGAACCGGGTTCAAATGCACGTAATCACAGACTGTCCGCAAGTAGCCGTTCTGGCTGTGATCCACGATGAGGGACTTGTAACGGCCCGCGAAGACGTGTCCAGAAAGTCTGTGTCGTCGATTAAACCGGCTGCTGTAAGTGTGTTCCGTTTCACGATATTCCGGGAGAGATTTATCGAGATAATTCGGGAGCATCGGGTTGAGGGTATCAAGATAATCCGGGAG
>JAGWYX010000433.1 GCA_018969165.1 Verrucomicrobiota bacterium | reverse complement strand
CAATTGCCCCGACATTTTCGAGCTCGATTCCGGCGATTTCGCCGTGATCGGCATCACGATGACCGCCAAAGCCGCGCCTCACCTGCCCCCGAGCGCGAGTTGCGGCCCCGACGAGTCCATCGTCTGGATTCCGCGGAAGACCCTGGTGCTCGCGAAGCCCGACATCCCGGACAAGGTGTAGCGGGGCGCCTCTCTTGGCGTTGCCGGCGCCCGGGTGTATACTCGGGCATCATGGAGGGACTCAGATGGGCAGCCGACAACTGGTTCGTTTTGCTTCAGAGTGCGGGCATCATTGCCGGCCTCGCGTTCACGGGCATCGCGTTGCGCGCGGACACGAAGGCCAAGCGCATCGGGAACCTCATCGCGCTCACCCAGCACCACCGCCAGCTCTGGTCCGAACTCCTGTCACGGCCGGAGCTCGGCAAGCTCATCGATCCCCGGACGGCGGGCGGCAAGAGCGTCGCCACGCGCCAGGAGGAAACCTTCATCAGGCTCCTCGTGCTGCATTTGACCACCGTGCATCGGGCGGTCCGGGAGGAGTTGTTCCTCGCCCCCGAAGGATTGCGGGACGACATTCACTGGTTCTTCTCGTTCCCCATCCCGAAGGCGATATGGGAGAAACTCAGGCCGTTCCAGGACGAAGCATTCGTGCGGTTCGTGGAGGAGTGCCGCGCGGGGCGCTAACAACTTGACGGCCCGGCGGTGACCCCGCGCTCACACGGTCGCTCCGAACGGCTAAAACCGCACCTTCTCCGTCGTCTGCCGGCGGCACTCCCGTCGGGCGACGAGTTGTTTTCGCGCTCACACCGCCGCCGGTTTCGGAACGGCGGAAAACGTCATTCGTTTGGCCATCTCGAATGAATGCGCATCCCGCAGGTGGCCGTAGGTCTTGGCGACGAGGATGCCTCCGTCCTTGTGGCCCAGCCAGGCTGCGATAACTTTGAAGTCCACTCCGGCTTCGATGGCGTTGCTGCAAAAATAATGTCGCAGGGAATGGTGCGTGAACGCCGGCAGGCCGGCTTTTTTGCAGCCGCTCACGATTGCCTTCCGTGCGGTTCCAATGCCGATGATCCGCCCTGCCGCTTCAGCCTGCGCTCTGGACTTGAGGCGCGCCAGCAGTTCGGTCAATGCCGGGAACAATGGCACGACGCGCGCCTCATGATTCTTCGTGCCGGTCTCTCCCCCGGTCACCGTGAAGCAGCCACGGTTCCAGTCGATGTCATCCCAACGCAGAGCGACCGCTTCCGCGAGCCGCATCCCAGAGTATGCCAGGAGTTCGGCGAGGTTTGCAGCGTCTTCGCACCGCGCGTCCGCGTTGCGCAGCGCCGCCACGAGTTTCTGGAACTGCTCCCGCGACGGAATCGTGAGCTTGTAACTCGGCAGTTTTCTCCGGCGCAGCCGCGCCGCCGGGTTTTCCAGGACAAAGCCGTCGCGCAGTGCGTAATTGAACACCGCGATCAGCGTTTCCCGTTCCTTGTTGAATGTCGAAGCAGACGACGCGAGGCTCCGTTTGCTCGCCCAGTGCTCGCAGTCGGCTACGGAGATTTCCTTCAGCAGTTTGCCGGCAAATGTCTCCTTCAGGCGCGCAAGGGCACCCTCCCGACGCCGGAACGACGCCCGTTTGAGCAGTCCTTCGAAGCCGGCAAGCCACCGGTTCGCGACCGTTTCAAAGAGGCCGTCCGAAGCGGCTGCCGAAGGGCGGGGGCGGACCCGCTCGACGGTGGTTTTGAACGCCGTCAGCCGCCGCTCCGCCAGCTTGCGGTCGGCCGTGTTGAGCGATTTCCGAAACTGTTTGCCACTCTTTTTGACCAAGGCATAATAGATCCGCGATGACCTGTGGCGATACAAGCACTGAGCGACCTTCGCAAAACGACCGGCATCCTGGCCTTCATCCGGCCCGGAATCCTGCGCCGGCGAAGGCGCGATTTCTTGCTGCGCTGTCTTCATGTCAAAACCACCGGGTGACACTTTCGGGTTACACTCGCGCTTTTTTGGCCCCCTGTCAAACGCTTAATATCGTTGATTTACAGGTATTTGCTCCCGTAGCTCAAATGGATAGAGCAGCGGTTTCCTAAACCGCCTATCCCGGTTCAATTCCGGGCGGGAGTACCAAGCCCCGAACATGCATGCTCCTGGACACGTGCTGGTCACCGGCGGGGCCGGCTTCATCGGCTCCCACCTGGTGGAACGGTTGCTGGCCGACGGTCACACCGTCACCGTCATCGATGATTGTTCGACCGGCAGGCTGGCGAACCTTGGAGCGGTCGCCACCGACGCTCGCTTACGCGTGGTTCAGGCGAAGATCTCGGAGTATGCCGGGCTGACCAAGGCGGTGGCGGAGGCGGCCTGCATCTACCACCTGGCGGCGGCGGTTGGCGTCGAGCTGGTCGTCAAAGAGCCGATCCGCACCATCCATACCAACCTGCAGGAGACCCGGATTCTCCTCGAGGTCGCCAGCCAATCTCGGGTGCCAATCCTGCTCGCCTCGACCTCCGAGGTCTATGGGAAGAGCGTCAAGCCCGCATTTTCGGAGGACGACGACCTGCTGATCGGCCCGCCGCACCTGGGGCGCTGGAGTTACGCGTGCTCGAAATTGATGGACGAATTCCTGGCGCTGGCCTACGCGCGCGAGCGGGGTTTGCCGGTCGTGATCGCCCGGCTGTTCAATACGGTGGGTCCGCGTCAGACCGGGCGCTACGGCATGGTATTGCCTCGATTTATCGCCGCCGCGAAGGCCGATCGACCACTGCGCGTCTTCGGCGACGGGACCCAGACGCGCTGTTTCTGCTACGTGCTCGACACGGTCGAGGCCTTGGTTCGGCTGGGGCGCTGTCCGGCGGCGCGCGGGGAGATTTTCAACGTGGGCAGTACCGAGGAGGTCAGCATTCGGGAATTGGCCGCGCGGGTGGTGGAGATCCTGCGGTCTTCGTCGAAGCTGGAGTTGGTGCCTTACGGGCTGGCATACACCCCCGGTTTTGAGGACATGCAACGGCGCCGACCGCTGATTGAGAAGCTTGTCCAGGTGACGGGTTACCGTCCGGCAACGCCGCTCCAGATGATCATCGAGCTGACGGCTGACGTCATCGAGCCCGAGGTGGACTAGCGAGCCGCGCCTCAGACCTCAAGTCGCCTTTGTCATGCATCTTCGATTCTTCCTTCCCGGCGTTGGTTCTCCCCCGCGCGCCTCGCTCACAGAGTCCTTGAGGAGCCGGGCGGCTGAAACGGAGGGAGCCAAGGATAACTCGCGGTCCGCATGCGCGATCTCCGTCGGATCGGAGATCTGAGTCCTGGCACAAAGGAGTCCTGGAACAACAAAGGCACCCCGAAGGGTGCCTTTGTGTGTGTCTGAAAGTGCGTTGCTCGAGTTCGAGCGGATCAGCCACCGAGGCCGATGTCGTTGAAGGAGTCACCCGAGGTGCGCAACTGGTTGCAGAGCGCGGCCGGGGTTTCCTGCTGCACGCTGCCGTCGCCCAAGCACGCATTGCCCTGGCTCTGATGGGTGTTGCCCGACCAACCCGCGGTGTAGTTGCCACCGGTGACGATCTGGTTGGTGCCGAAGCGGACCAGCATGCCGGCGACCGTGGTGGCACCGGAATACGCGGTCGGTGTCGTGTTCGTCATGTTCCGGTCGCAGGACAGGATCATTTGCGGGAAGGTTTCCTGCGCGGCGATGCCCAGACCGTAGCTCAGGCACTTGTTGCCACCGTACGCCACGCCGCCGTAGGCGACCTGGTAGAAGTTCGAGGCAACGATGCGGCTGCCCGTGGGGGCGTTGTCACTGGGGCAGACCATGACCTTGGGGGTGCTGAGGTTGTTCGACAGGGCGTTGAACGTCATCCACAGCAAGGTAAATGGCTGGCCCACCGTGGGGATCGTTTCGGCCGACCCGCCTTGGTTGGTCGAGATATTCATTGGGAACTGGTCGCCGTTGTCCGTCGAGAACAGCCGGAAGGACAGGCCGACCTGTTTGAGGTTGTTGACGCAGGCGATGCGCTGGGCCTTGGCCTTGGCCTTGGCGAGGGCGGGCAGGAGCATGCCGGCCAGGATCGCGATGATGGCAATGACGACTAACAGCTCGATGAGCGTGAAAGCCCCGTGCTTTTGTTTCCGAAAGACTTGCTTCATAACTTTTGTTTTTGGGTTATTGGTTCGCGCACTTTAATCGAATCACTTGACCTGTCAAATGATTTTAACGGGAAAATCAGCACAGTCCATGCCACCCCCAGCGTGCCCTCGAATCCCGGTTAATCCCGGCGGACACGCGTGAAAGCGGCGTCGGGGGAGGTTGGAATTTCACGCAAAATGCGTGAAAATAACGCCTCGGGCGGGAATTACACGCAGTGGCGGGAGCGGGGTGGTTCAAGCAACGAAATAGGAGCAGGGCGGATTCATGACTGACGGTAAGATTGGTAAGCAGAAAGATTTATGACCGAGGACTGGACAAGCTCGCCGAAACTTTTTAGGCTGGCTGCATGTCTAAAACCAGGATCCTTCCGGATG
>JAGWYX010000432.1 GCA_018969165.1 Verrucomicrobiota bacterium | reverse complement strand
ACGGTGAAGCTGACGTTCGCTCCAGCCAACACCGCTTCGCTCTGGGGGCCGGTGAGGATTGCTGGCGCGCTCAGGATGGTTAAGGTGGCGGTAACGCTGCTGATCGTTCCGGTCGGGTTGCTGACACTCACGCTGTAACCACCGGCTTGAGCAGGCTGGACGCTGGGCAGCGTCAAGGTCGAATTGGTGGCACCGGCAATGGCGTTACCGTTGTAAAACCATTGGAACGCGAGCGGCGCCACGCCCACGGCACTGACGCTGAACGCGACGGTCGTTCCGGCGCCGACCGCTTGGGAGGCGGGTTGCGTGGCGATGGCCAGCGGAGATTGGAGGGCGAAACTCCGCAAGCCCGTCAATGGCGTGGGCGGAAACGGCGGGACGCTATTGCCACCGGTCGTCAACTCGAGTACCGCCGAGGCGCCCACTTTACTGCCGGCCGCGGCAGCCTGCTCGAAGGTCAAACCCAGGCCGCCTTGCCACACGCGCACCTGCACCAACGCCGGCGTCCCGGGCGCTACCGTGATGATATCCCGCACCTCGTCTGGCTCTGAACTCCAGTAGCCCGCCAGGTCCCCCGAGTAAAACGGCACCGCCGGACCGATGGGTGCCAGGCTGTTCGTCGCCGGCCCCGCGTATAATTGCGCCAGGTAGCCAGGCCCGGATAATCTGGTAACGCCGTCCACGTCGAACACGGGGGCGATGCCCAGGTTGCTGAAGTCCACTTCGCCGCCGGACTGCGCGACGAGCAGGACCGCCGGGTCACTGGTCACGCTGCCCAGCGCATTGCTCACCACCAGGGTGTAGGTGCCGGCGTTGGTCAGTTGCGCGCCGAGGACGCCCAGACAACTGGTGGCGGTGCCGCTCAGGTTCCCACCGTCGGCCAGCGGCATGCCATTCAGGTACCATTGGCAGCTCAACGGTGGGCTGCCGAAAATCGTGGCGCACAGGGCGACATTGGCGTTGCTCGACACCTCCAGACTCGACGGCTGCACCGTGATCGACGGCGGTGTCTGGCCAGTCGGCAATAGGACCGTGAGGTAGGCCACCGCGCTGGCGATCGAGCCGGCCAGGTTCGACACCACGACCTTGTAGCCGCCGGCATCGGCCGCCTGGACATTTGTCAAGGTCAAGACCGGCCCGTCGGCGCCCGAGAGGTCGATCCCATTGAATTGCCACTGGTAATTCAGCGGCGTTGAACCGGTGGCTTGCACCACGAAAGTGACGTTCGCGCCAGGGTTGACCGCTTGGTTGGCCGGTTGGCTGGTGATCGAAGGCGGGGTGTTGACCACCAGCACCGCCGCGCTGGTCACCGACCCGCCCGCGTTGGACACAATCACGCTGTAGGTCCCGGCCACGGCGGTATCGACATTGTTCAGCGTAAGGCTCGACGCGGTGGCGCCGGCGATGGGCGCGCCGTTAAACTCCCACTGGTAACTGAGCGGCGCCGTGCCGCTGGCGACAACCGTGAAGGTGACACTGTCTCCCGGATTCGCCGTGATCGACTGCGGCGGAGTGGTGATCGTCGGCGCCACGGTCTGAGCGATGACGGACCCCGGCAACGCACACAAGAGCATCCAGCACCAAAACCCGCGGACCAAGACCCGCAATGGGTCGGAGCCGGCGCACCATCGTCTTGGAGTGCGGCGGTCCCCCGCCGCTTTGCAGGGGGCCCAGCTATACCGGAAAGTGCCAGGGAACTGGCGCACTCCAAGCCCCGGCGGTTCATCGCACGCCCCCTTTCGCAATGAACCATGCAATGGGACCTTGCACCGAACACGCCTGTCACTACCTTCCCACCCTCGGCGGGAAAGGAGGCGTCCTTCCCCGCCCGGTAGCCGCCGACGTGAGTCGGCTCCAATTCGTTGGCGATCAGATGGAGCGGACTGACGTCCGCTGCCACCCGGTTCATGGGAAGGCCCTTGTTCCTTTTGGACCTGCTCACGGCCCCTGAACCCGGTAGGGCGGCGCCGTCCTGACACGCCGTCATCCAATCCACAAGCGGCGCGGACGGAAGCCGTCGCCCTGCCGAACGTCGGTTCATGGAGACGATTCCACGGAGATACTCTTTCTCCTGTGCTCCATCCAGGGGTCCTCCCTGCCAGTGCCGCGACCATACGGTCCAGGCGTAGCGTGGTGGCCAATCTCATTCTGCGGCGATACTGAAACAGAAAACCGACACCAAATGAAGCTTAAACTACCGGGCCTCAGCTCCAATCCGGGCGATCACGAAGCAATGGTCGCCGTCAAGGCCGCTGTCCATTTCCGCGCGCCGCGCGAATCACAATCCTCCCGCCACCAAAATCTGGCGGTAACCAGAGCGCGCCATCGCCTCGGGGCTTCCCCCGTCTCCCGTTGACTCGCGCTGACCGGATCGGCCCACTGCCGTCGATCTCGACTCGCAGTCGCCCCTGGCGAAACCGCAGATCGGCCGACACCGGCGGGCTCCCTGGATACAACCCGGGCCGCAGGACCAGTGATTCGCCTTCGAACCTTATCCCCAGCCAGTGCCGCACCACGAAAAGCGCAACCTCGGCCGAAGTCCAGCACACCAGCCCGCAGGATTGGTTCAACGACCGCACCGATGGGATTTCCTCGAACCACGTCCCGGCGCGGCCACCTTGGACCGTGTTCAACCATTCCAACGAGCGCCGGCTCCGGTCGAACAGCCCCGCCTCGTGTTGCGCGCGCAAGATGAAACAGGTCGCAAACGGCCACGGCCCGGGCTGGTCCGGCTGCGAGCTGGTGTCGTACCGATCGTAGCCGCCGTCCGACCAACGCGCGTTCCAGAGTGCTTCGAGATCGTCCAGGGTGCCCCGCGCGACCGCGGAACGCGGATCGACTACGCCCAGGGCGATCGGTAGCGCCTCCGAGGCGTCGGGCAACAATCGATGATGCGTCTCGGTGTTCAACGGCACATCCCCCTGGTAACCGGCGAAATCCTTGAGCCGGTCGGCAACCTCCCCCGTGACGTTCCGGCGTTTGATCAATCGCCCGTCCCGCATCAGCGCGCGAGTCGGGTGATGCAGGACCGCGTCGCGCATGCGGCCGGCCTCGGCCCGCCACCGCGTCACGCGGTCCTCGGCCCCGAGAGCGGGCGCCAGGTCGGCGGCGTCGCGCAAGCCCTGGATCACCCAGGTCTGATACGCCAACTCGTAGGCGTCGTCCAAGGTGCGCTCCCAGAATTCGCGCCGATTGTGGACCATCCCCGTCGCGTCGCGGAACCGCGGATCCAGCGGACGCTCGACCAAGGCCAGCAGCAACGACCGATGCTCGCGCACCAGCGAATCATCCCCGGTCCAGTCCCGATAACTTTTCAACACGTGCAGCAGCTCGCCCATTTGATCAAACTGCTCGCGGTCGGGTGTATCGAAACCGCCGGCGATCATCGTGACCCCATCGGGACGGATCATCTTCGTCAGGATCCGCTCGAGCGCGTGCCGGGCGCCTTCGAAATGACCGGCGTGAATCGCCCCCAGGGCGGTATTCGCCGTGTCCCGCACCCACTGCGCCCCATACTCGAACATCCCGGCGTCCATCGTGCCGTCATCCGCAATCATGCCGGGCAATCCAAACCGCGCCTTGTCGAACAACTCGCGGATCGTCGCGTCCGCAATTGCCACGGACGACGACACCCTCCAAGCAGCCCGGGTGCGCGCGATTTCGGAAGCGGCTCCGGTCGAAACCAGCTTGTGCGCGCCTTGTAAAAAGTCCTGCGTGTCGCCAGCCGGAATTTGCACGAGCAAAACGGTGTCCACCGTGGCGGTGCCGTTCGGTGCGACGGTGATCGGGCCCAGTTCAATCGCGTCGGCGTCGGGCAGGAGTCTTTGGGGTGTCTGATCGAGCGCCGCCACGCCCAGTTGCGCGCCACGGACCGTCTCGAGGAGAATCTCCGCTCCGCCTGGCGTTACTCGCGGCGGTAATGCCAGGCGTAGCCGGACCGATTCCGGGCCGAGCAAATGCGCACCCTCGAGTCGGATCGTCCGCCGAAAGACGTTCGCCTCGACCAGCGCCGAAATGCGCTCGGTGACCCGCACGCCGCCCGCCCACCAAACAGCCTCGACGGCAGGGATGCCGTCGGCCATCACCCAGTGTGTCTCGGTCCGGTGCCCCAGAGCGGTGAACGCGAAATTCCCGAGAACAACCTGCAGCGCGCTGTCGGCGAAGCCGTGATCTTTTACGTAATTGAACGCGCCCTCCTTGCTGATGCTCTGCCGGGCGTTTTGGCTGTCGAACAGCAGACACGTGAACGCCGGGCCGAGATCCGCGCGGTCCGCTTGCACGATCATTTGCGCCCGGCCGCTCCGCAGCACGAAGTATTCGCGCCCGAGAAAAAATGGTCGCCGGTTCAGTTCGACGAGCACATTCGCCGGTTCACCAGCCAGCGACCTCGGCACGATAAACCACGCGCAGAACGCCAGCCACGCCAGGAGGTGGCGAGCGCCGTGCGCCGAGAGATGGCGCTCGTGGACGTGCGGTGGCTCCACCTGGTTGGCGATCAGATCGAGCG
>JAGWYX010000431.1 GCA_018969165.1 Verrucomicrobiota bacterium | reverse complement strand
AAAAGGGGTCGTACTTAAGTATTGACACTATCGATGGAGTGGATTTCGATTGGGGCCGTGGCTAGGAGACTGCGTCTCGAATACCCTGGGGCGATCTATCACGTCATGAGCCGCAGCGATTTCGAATGCTAAAGTCGCCGAGGATGTGAATAAGGGTGTGTGACAAAAAAGTAACCGTCGGTCTATGCGGCAGCCCGATCGAGGTAGTTGTCGCCGTGGATTTCGCTCCAGCATTGCTCCCAGCGGTGCGAGAGCAGCGCACAACGCAACGCCAGAACGTTCTGGGCCCCGGGTTGCCCCCACAACATCCCCGACTGCTTGAACCGTGCGCCCACGATCGTCTTGCAAGCCGCCTCGACCACGCCGGACCCGTAGAAATAGCCCAGCTTGCGGTAGGTTCCGTAGCGCATCCGGTCCTTGTTCTTCTGGAAATAGTCGATCTGCGTGCCCAGTGAGTTGGTCGCCCGGCTGCCCAAGCTGGCCAGCCGGGCGCGTGCGGCCGCGATCATCGCCTCCACCTGGTCCTGGTCCCAGAGCGCCACCCAGCGCTCCTTGAGGCGCGCTACCCAGGGGGAGCCTTCGCCGTAGAGGCCCAGGCAGAGGTCCTGCAGATGTTCCAAAGCGTGGTAGCGATCCAGGACCGCGACGGCGTCCGGGAAATTGACTCGTTGCACTTCCCAGACCCAGGGGGCCCCATCGCCCAGGAAGAGAACCTTTTGCGCTCGGCCCAGGCCCCGGCGCAGGGCTTCCTGGCGCAGTTGCCCCCCAAATTCCACGGCGCCGGCAAAGCTGGTCACGTAAGTGGTGGACTGATAATCGCGCATCGGTCGGCCTTGCTCGTCCAGCTTGGTCTGGGTGAAGACACAGCCGACTTTGACCTCGCGCGTCTTGGCCGAGCCGTCGGGTTGCTTGCCGGGCCGCCCCACCAGTTCTTCCGGCCGCATGGGCACCCCGGTCCCGTCGGCCTCCACATAGAAGACCGGAATCGGCGGACCCGCCGGGGCCACCGCGGGCCGGGCCAAAATCTGCGCCAGGGCCGGAGCGGAGACGCCCACCAAGCGTTGGATTTGTCGGCCCTCCAACTGCAGGCCCGCCAAGTCCTTTAAGTCGGCTTGGGCGGCCTCATAGCCCAAGCGCGCGGCGGCCCGATCCGCTAGGCGCACGACCGCGGGCGAATAGCTCTCCACCAGCCCCAAAGCCTCATCCAAAGGGGCGCGGCCCTGATCGGTGCGCGGATCGTAGTAATAGTTGCGGCCCAGCTTGACCCAGCCAAAGAGCGTGAGCATCTCTTTGACGCGCCTGGCATGACACTTTTCGCCAGGCCGCGGCGCGTCCTCCGGGACCGGCAGAGTCGGATCGTTGTAGAGTTGCTCCAGCAGATGAGCCGCATCTTTGAACAGGGCTTCGCGTAAGCCCACCTCCACCGGGGCCGTGTTCTGCACGCCCTGCTGGACCCAACGCTGGCGCACCAGCTTCAGGAAGGCGCGGGTTTCCCGGAACTGCTCGTCCTGGACTTCCGGGACCTGGAGTTTTTTTTAGCGGAGGTGGGTGCGTCGGCCTGGCAGGTCATCTGGTCGGTCACCGTGACGAACTGATCGGCCAATTGCTGGAAGCGTTGGTAGTTTTTGACGTCCTGCTCGACTTGGGCGGCGCGCTCGGCGGGGATGCGTTCGGAGCATTTGCGGCCTTGGAGGTAGCCTTGGAGAACGAAGTAGGGACCCTGAGCCGGGCCCCCGCGATGTTTAGCCGGGAAGTGTTGCCGGCTGAAGGAGCCCCGCCGGAGGCGTTGGATGGCTTGGATTTGCTGGAGGATGTCCTGACGCTGTTGTTGAAGGTTGGTTGGCATGGCTCTATTGTATCTTAACAGATACAACAGATGCAACAAAAAACAGCGCCGAGTCGATTCCAGCCCTTCGGGTTACTTTTTTGTCACACGCCCTGTGAATAACCGCTGAATAACCCGGGAACAACAAGTAACAGATTTCCCTCGTGGAAGCCCAGGGTACCGTCAACACTGGAATGAAAGATCGAAAGGCACACGAACGCATGGCTACCGAAGAACGGGTTCTTTGTTTTGAACGGAAGCTGCTTGATGAGATTGGCGTCTTTCAAGGCATCAGCCTGGACGTTGAGAAATACCTGCCTGTCGTCACGGCCCGCGCCAACGTCGTATACCGAAACCGGACCGAAGCCGAACAGGACACGCGCTACAAGCAGCTCATTCCGTACGCTCTCATCATCTGCCGCGACAAGATTCTGCGCTACCGCCGGGGGCGCGGCGGGCAGGAAACCCGCTTGCATGGATTGTATTCCGTTGGCGTGGGAGGGCACATTTCGGAAGAGGACCACGGTCTTTTCTCCAACGGTCCCGGCTACCATGACGCGATGCGGCGCGAATTGATGGAGGAAGTCGCCATTGAAGTTGTGGAAGAAACATCCGTCGCTGTCATCAACGACGACAGCATGGAAGTTGGACAGGTCCATTTGGGAGTGGTGCACGTAGTACGCGTCGCCAATGAGGTCATCACCGGCCGGTGCAATGGCATTGTCGGCCCGGAGTTTATTCCGATGAGCGATGCCGTGAAAATGCCTTCGGCCTACGAATCGTGGTCCCGTATCTGCCTTGAACATCTGAACCAGCTCATTGCCAAGGCCGCTGCTGCCGGTGTCTCCGCACCGGATCGAGCCGCGGCTTGGCCATGAAAATGTCCGACGAATACCAGAGGTTGGCAACGCAAGTGCCAGTGGCGTTGCGAAACCACCGCGATCGGATTGAGCTTCCGGTTCTTGGCTTGCAGCCAGAAGCGGTCAAACTCGGCTCCCCAAAGGGGTCGCAATGGGGTCGTACTTAAGTATTGACACAATCGTTCAGGAAATGGGGGGCAGCCATTGGCAATGCCAACCGGCCGCCGCCGCCGCGATCTCGTTGGCCCGCGCGGCGAATGGCTAGCCCCTGCCGGATGCGATCTGCGCGAGAGTAAACAATAATAAGAACTGACCCCTTTGGGTTCGTGCGCCCCGCTTG
The DNA here is from genome assembly GCA_018969165.1 of Verrucomicrobiota bacterium. GTDB lineage: Bacteria > Verrucomicrobiota > Verrucomicrobiia > Limisphaerales > JAGWYX01 > JAGWYX01. Next base: position 1,489 of record JAGWYX010000431.1, on the reverse strand, counting down.
TCGCTTACGCCATCTCCAGCCCCCGCATGACGCCGGTGGCCGAGGCGAAACGGTCCGTGTCGATGCCCATGCGCTGGAGCATGGAAACGAAAAGATTCGGCAGCGGATAGTTGTGCTCCGTGTCGAAGGCGAGGTGTTGCCCGTGCTTGAAGCCGCCGCCGGCAAAGAGGGTCGGCAGGTTCGTTGTCACGTGCGTGTTCGCGTTGCCGAGGTTCGAACCGTAGAGAATCATCGTGCGGTCCAGCAGCGGTTCGCCGTTTTCGCGCACGCTCATCAATTCGGCGAACAGCTTGGCCAGCAGTTTCATGTGGTAATGGTCGATGGCCTCGAGCTGGGCGAGTTTCTTGGCCGATTTGCCGTGGTGCGACAGGTTGTGGTAGCCTTCGTCGGTCTTGATATTGCCGAATTCGATGGCCGGCGAATTGACGCTGTCGAGCAGGAGCGAGATGCTGCGGGTCGAGTCGGTTTCGAAGGCGAGCCGGGCCATGTCATACATGAGGCTGACTTTGTCCATGTAAGCCTTCGGGCTGGCCGGGTCCAGCGGCATGGGCGCCGTCACCTTCGGCTTGGGTTTGTATTCCCATTCGCGGGACATTTGCATGCGCTGTTCCAGGTCGCGGACGCTGGTGAAGTATTGATCCAGCCGGTCGCGGTCACGCGCGCCGACGTTGCGTTGGAGTTCCTTGGCCTGGCCCGCCACGGCGTCCAGGATGCTTTGACCCAGATCAAGTTTGCGGACCTGCGCCGCGATCTCCGTCCGCGTCCCTTGCAGAAACATGCGGGTGAAAACCTCGGACGCCTTTTCCTCGCACGGGATGAGGACGCCCGAGCCGGTCCACGACAGGCTGCGCTGGCCTTGCTGGACATTCACCCCGAGCGTCAAGGACGGGAACCGGGTGAGGTAGCCGATGCGCTCGGCGATGTACTGGTCCAGGGAAATGGTGTTGCGAAACCCGCCACTGCCCGGATGCGGTGCCGCCGTCAGAAAACAATTGTCCGCGGGATGGCCGCCATCCACGTCCGGGTGCGAAACGCCGCTGAACACGGTGAACTGATCGCGGTGCTCGGCCAGGACTTCGAGATAAGGCGAGAGGGTATAACCGCGGCCGCTTTCCTTCGGGAAGAATTGGTCGGGCAACAAGCCGAGGTTATTGCAAATCGCCAGCAGGCGCCGCGGTTTCCCACCGGGTGCCGTCTTCACCGCGCGTTCCGCGACGGCGCCGTAGACCGGCGACATCGCCTCGAGCAGCGGCAGAGACATGAGAATGCCCGTAGCCCGCAGGAACTTCCTTCGGGAGATGGGGCGGGTGGTGGACACGAATGGACCGGGAACGGGCGGAGAGATGGCGGGTTGGCTCATAGGTGGCTCGGCTCTACTTGTACAGGAAGGGTCGGCTTTGCGCAACCGCATGTACCAGCGAGCGCACGCCGTAGTGGACCGGTTCCGTCTCCGCGAGGATGCGCTCGACATCCGGCCGATCGCTGAAGC
>JAGWYX010000430.1 GCA_018969165.1 Verrucomicrobiota bacterium | reverse complement strand
CCGACGACCGGCGGAGGACCGCCTACGCCTTGGATCACCATTCCGATGACGATGGGTTTGTCTTTGTCGGGCGGGACCTTGCCGGGTACGACGATCTTGGTGACCGGGGAAGCTTCGATCTCGATGAGTTTTTTGTTTTTAGCGTCGACCCAAAGCAACAATCCCTCAAGTGCTCGGGCACCGAGGAGATGATAATCGCCTTTCTCGGCGAAAACCACTTCATCCACGGTTTCCCGTTGGCCGACGCGGATGATGGCGTAACCCACGTCGCGATACACGTATTGGCCGTTGGCCATTTGAAAAGCCTGGCGCTTCTCCGGTTTGATCCCGATTTGCGCCAATTGTTGCCGTGAGATCCAGGTCGCCTCGCTCCCGGTATCCACCAGGAGACGCGGGATTCGAACCGCTTTGTTGCGGTCCACGTGGTTTTTGATGAGGCAACCAATCGCAGAGGTGCCCATAATCAGCCTGCCGGGTTTCGCACCCGCGGTTCGCGCGCGATCGTGTCCTTGCCGCCGGGGACGGTGACGAACGGGCCGCCTTCGAGCGGCGCCGGGCGGGTGAACGCCACCTCGGGCAGTTCGGTCGGTCGGCCCGCCAGCGGGAAATCCTTTCGCAACGGGAAATAGGGGTATCCCTCCCACATCAGAATCCGGCGCAGATCGGGGTGGCCGCGGAAGCGGATGCCCATCATGTCGTAAGCCTCGCGCTCGTGCCAGTCGGCCGTTTTCCAGATCGCGGTCACGGTCGGCAATTCCGGTTTTTCCTCGCTGACGCTGGTTTTGAGTCGCAAGTGGCAACGATGGCCGTAGCCGTAAAGCTCGTAAACCACCGTGAATCGCGGATCGTTGCCGTAGTTATCCACGCTGGCCAGGTCCAAGAGGGCGTCGAAGCCAAGGTCGCTTTTGGCAAAGGCGCAGACTTCGGCGATCTTTTCGCTGTCGTTGAGTTGGAGCGTCACTTCGCCGCGAAACTCGGTGGGGCCGGACAGCAGAGCGGCGAACCGGCCGGCGAGTTGGGCGGCGAGGTCGTTGGCGGTCATGGGCGGCGGGACGGCGGGGGTCAAGGCTCAGACCGCCACGCGTTTTTGTGTCGCCAGGACCGGTTCTTGGGCCACCTTGTGTTGGAGCTTGATGAGCGCGTCGAGCAGGGCCTCGGGTCGCGGCGGGCAGCCGGCCACATAGACGTTGACCGGGATGATATTGTCCACGCCCTGCAGCACGGCATAGCTGCGGTACATGCCGCCGGTGGAGGCGCAGGCGCCCATGGCGATCACCCACTTGGGCTCGGCCATCTGGTCGTAAATCCGCTTGACCGCCAGCGCCATCTTGTAAGTGACCGTGCCGGCGACGATCATCACGTCGGACTGGCGGGGTGAAAAGCGCATGACCTCGGCGCCGAACCGCGAGATATCGAACCGGGCGGCCCCGGCGGCCATCAATTCAATCGCGCAGCAGGCCAGGCCCATCGGCATCGGCCAGAGCGAGTTCTTCCGGAACCAGTTCAGCACCGCGTCGGCCCGGGTGACAATCACGTCGCCCTCGATCTTGGAATCATAGCCGATCTCGGCCTGGGTTTGCATAAGTTCGCCGCGGTAAAGGCCGCGTTTGGAAAGCAAGCTAGTCATGGGCAAAACCCGGCGCAAGTGAATTTGTGATTTTTTTCACAAGCTGATCTACGCGGCCCGGTCGCCGTGTCTGGCATCCACCCGGAGTTCGGAATTCAGGACCGGGCCGCGATCGCCGCCTGGTACGCCGCCTGCGTCTCGCCGAAGGCCGTCACGGTGGTGTCCAGGTCGCGCAACAGTCCGTCCTGTAACCGGTAGATCCACCCATGAACCGCCAGTTCCTGTCCGCGTTCCCAGGCCGCGCGGGCGATGGCGGTATGACAGACATTCACCACCTGCTCGATCACATTGAGTTCGCAGAGCAGGTCGGCGGCGGCGGGTTCGGACGGCGCGCCGGCCAGACGCGCCTGATGTTTCTCCCGCACATCCTGCAGGTGGCGCAGCCAATTGTCGCTCAGCCCGATCCGTGCGCCCCGCAGCGCCGCCTGCACACCACTGCACCCGTAATGTCCGCAAACAATGATATGACGCACCTGGAGGATTTCCACGGCGAACTGCATGACCGACAGGCAATTCAGATCCGTGTGCACGACGAGGTTGGCGATATTGCGATGGACAAACAATTCGCCCGGCAGCAGCCCGACGATTTGATTAGCGGGAACGCGGCTGTCCGAACAACCGATCCACAGATAGCTCGGGGATTGCTGGCGGGAAAGATTCAGGAAAAAGTCCGGGTCTTGCTCGCGCAGGCGCCTCGCCCAGGCCTGGTTGTTCTCGAACAGGCGTTTCAGGATTCGCATGGCGTTGGGCGTTGTAAAACCTGCTGCGAGCAGACCCCGGGGTGGCACCCGCGCCCCGGCGTTGGCTTCACAGCAACTTGATTTGCAGTTCTTCTTTGGCCAGCGCCTCGCCCAGGCCCTCGACCCGGCTGCGGCGGCGTTCGATGAGGTGCTTGTTGAGCACCGGGTCGAACGGGACGGGATAGTCACCGTCGTAGCAGGCCATGCAGAAGCCCTCCCGCGCCAGGCCAGTGGCCTGGACCATCCCCGCCTGGGACAAGTAGGCCAGCGAGTCCGCGTTCAAATACTGGCGAATCTCATCCACCGAATAATTGGCGGCCATCAGCTTTTTGCGGTCGGGAAAATCGATTCCGTACACGCACGGGTGGCGATGCGGCGGACAACTGACGCGGACGTGGACCTCTTTGGCGCCGGCTTCCTTGAGGTTGTTCACCCGGGCCTTGCACGTGGTGCCGCGCACGATCGAGTCATCGACGATAATCACCCGCTTGCCCTCGACCAGCTCGGCAATGAGGTTGAGCTTGACGCGGACGTTGAAGTCGCGAATCAACTGGGACGGCTGCAGGAAGCTGCGCCCGACGTAGTGGTTGCGGACGAACGCCATCTCGAAGGGAATCCCGGACTGCTCCGAATAGCCCAGCGCGGCGCAGTTGCCGCTGTCGGGCACCGGCACCACAATGTCGGCCGCGGTCGGCTGCTCGCGGGCCAGTTGACGGCCCATTTCCTTGCGCACCTCATAGACGCTGCGCCCGGCGATCTTGCTGTCCGGCCGCGCGAAATAGACGTATTCGAACACGCAAAACGCCTGGCGTTGGTGCTCGGGAAAGGCGGACACGCTGCGCATCCCATCCTTATTGATGATGATGATCTCGCCGGGGGCGACGTCCCGGACGACCCGCGCATGAATCTGGTCCAGCGCGACGCTTTCGCTGGCCAGCACCCAGGCGTCGCCCACCTGTCCCAGGCACAAGGGACGGAACCCGAAGGGGTCGCGCACGCCGATCAACTCCTGTTCGGTCATGATGATCAGCGAGTAGGCGCCTTCGATCCGGCGGAGGGTCTGGATCAGGTTGTTGACACTGCCGCCCAGGGTCGGCTTGGCCATCAAATGCAGGATGATCTCGCTGTCCACCGTGGTCTGGAAGATCGAGCCCTGGGCTTCGAGTTCCTCGCGCAACTGGGCGGCGTTGGTGAGGTTGCCGTTGTGCGCGATGGCGATCTGGCCACGCGCGCAATCGATCGCCAGCGGTTGGGCGTTACGCAAATGGGACGAACCCATGGTCGAGTAGCGCGTGTGTCCGATGGCCACGGCCCCCGCCAGGCCGCGGAGGATCTGGCTGTCGAATACCTGGGACACCAGGCCCATGCCCAGATGCTTGCGGAACTGCTGGTCGTCACACACGACGATGCCGGCGCTTTCCTGGCCCCGATGCTGGAGGGCGTAGAGGCCGTAATAGGTCAATTCCGCGGCGTTCGGATGCCCGAAAATACCGAAGACACCGCAATAATGCTTGGGATACGTCTGAGTCGTCATCGCATTGCGCGCGCAATCGCATTCCACCAGAGGTCGTGCAACTCCCGCAAGTCCCAAGTCCACTCGCGCGCGCCGGACCGGATGCGCAACTCCGGTCCGCCCACCACGCCGAGGCTCATGGCCGGCACCCCCAGCAGCCTGGCCCGCTCCAGCACCTTGACCGCGTCGTCCGGCGCCACCGAAATCACCACGCGCCCTTGGCTTTCACCGAACAGCAGGGCCTCGAGCCGCTGTCCGGCGACGGACGAGAGGTCGATCTGCGCGCCGATCAGCCGCGGGGCGTCACGCGCAACCTGACGCGAGATGCAACTCTCGGCCACCGCCACGGCCAACCCGCCTTCGCTGCAATCATGCGCGCTCTTGATCGCGCCCGAATGAATGAGGGCGCGCAACGCCAGGTGCAAGTCCCCCTCCCGCTCCAGGTCGCAGGGCGGCGGGGTGCCGGTCTTCAGGCCGTGCACGGCCTGGAGAAAGGCCGAGCCCCCCAATCCCAGCAGGGGATCGCTCGCCGCCACGGGCTCGCCCAGCAGCAGGATCGCATCTCCCTCGTCCTTGAATTCCTGGGTCGTGATGTGCTCCGGCTGCTCGATCAGGCCCACCATGACCACGGTCGGCGTCGGGTCAATCGGTCCGGTGGGG
>JAGWYX010000429.1 GCA_018969165.1 Verrucomicrobiota bacterium | reverse complement strand
AGCCCGCGATCCGAAGGAATAGCCAACGCCGAACGCCGATGCCCCGACTGCGACCGCATTGGATTTGGGATTTCGGAGTTCGGACGCGCGCGTCAGGGCGGCTTCACCCTGGTGGAAATGCTGCTGGTGCTGGTCATCCTGGCCACGCTGGCGGCGATTGTTTATCCCAAGGTCATGGGTCGGAGCGAACAGGCGCGCGTCACCGCGGCGCAGACCCAAATCGCCAACTTCAAGACCGCCCTGGACGCCTTCGAGGTGGACAACGGGTATTATCCGAAGGGCAAGAACGGGCTGCAGGATCTGGTGCAGCAGCCGCGCGACGCCACCAGTTGGCATGGCCCCTACCTGGAGAGTATCCCGCGGGACCCGTGGCAGAACGATTACATCTACGAATGCCCCGGCAAGCATAACCCCAGTTCCTACGACATTTATTCCCTCGGCTCCCCGGGCGCCGACTCGCCCATCGGCAATTGGCAGACCCAGAAACGCTGAGGCGGCGCGCCGCCGAGCGGGCAACCAACCATGAACGTGTCCCTGATCCAACGGCCGGCAACACCGGCCCCGCGTCGGTGCCCGGCCGCGTTCACCCTGATCGAGTTGATTCTCGTGATGGCGATCCTGACCATGATGGTGGCGTTGTCGGCGCCGACGCTGGCGAACTTCTTCGCCGGGCGATCGGTCGATTACGAGGCGCGGCGCCTGCTGGCCCTGGTGCACCAGGGCCAAAGCCGAGCAGCGTCCGAGGGCGTGCCGATGGATTTGTGGGTGGACCCGAACCAGGGGACCTATGGGCTGACCGTCGAACCCACCTACGGAACCAGTGATCCGAAGGCGCAGGAGTTCACGCTGGATCAGAGCCTCCAAATTCAGGTCGTCAACAGCCTGGTCAATGCGACCAACGCCGCCGCCGCCGCCGCCTCGGCGATGGGCCTGCCGCCGAGCACCGCCAGTGTCGTGCCGGTTCAGTTGGCTCATCCCGCCTTGCCCGTGATCCGCTTCCTGCCGGACGGCACGCTGGGGGACACCAGTTTCCAGAAACTCCGCCTCACCGGTCGCGACGGGACTTCCCTTTGGCTCGAGCAAACCGCCAACCACTTGAGTTATGAAGTTCGGACCGCGGACCAATAGCTCGAGGCTCAGGCTCGGTGGCCGGGGTCGGCCCGGCCTGGCGGCAAGCTCGGCGTTCACCTTGGCCGAGGTGCTGGCGGCGCTGCTGTTCATGGCCATCGTCGTCCCGGTGGCGCTGGAGGCGATGCATATCGCCAGCCGCGCCGGGGGAGTGGCGCAGCGCAAGAGCGAGGCGGCCCAGATGGCCGTTCGGCTCCTGAACGATGCCATCGTCACCACCAACTGGAACCAGGGGGTCCAGGGCGGCACCGAGGCCGCGGGCTTGCGCCAGTTCCGCTGGACGCTGCGCAACGACCCGTGGACGCAAGATCCCTACCAGACGATGATGCGCCAGCTCACCATTGAAGTGGCGTTCACCACCCAAGGTCGCGATTACTCGATCCGCATGAGCACGCTGGTGGATAGTTCGGTGCTCACCAATATGCCGTAGCGTGGCTGAAACCGTGAACCTGCCACCGTCCATCTCGAAGTCCGGGCTTGCCGCGAACCGCTCACCGGTAGGGCGACGGCCTCCGGCCGCGCCGCGCTGCCGGGCCGCCGATTCATGCGCCGCCAGCCGGTCATCCGCCTTCACGCTCATCGAGGCCCTGCTGGCGGTGGCCGTCTGCGCGATCGTCCTGGTCGCCATCAACGCCGTGTTCGCCACCGCCGTGCGCCTGCGCGATCAGACCTCCGCCGCGGTCGAGGGCGTGGTGCCGCTGGGGCAGGCGCTCGAGACGCTGCGCCGGGATTTGCGCGAGGCGGTTGGCCCCGGCGGAGCGCTGGCGGGCGACTTCAAGTGCGGCGCTCAAGGCATGGGTCTGAACATGGGTCTGACGGCGCCCGCGGCCAGCGGCCTGGACTTTTTCACCGCCACTGGCCGGATCCGCGACACCGAGCCCTGGGGCGACCTTCAGGAGGTATGTTACTTTTTGCAAGACCCCACCAACGGCCAGGCCAACGCCGGCAAGGACCTCGTGCGTTATGTCAATCGCAACCTGCTTGCCACGACATTGATTCAGCCGCCGGAACCGCAACGGCTCCTGGGCGGCCTGCAAGATGCGGTGTTCGAGTGTTACGACGGTTTGGAGTGGCGCGTGTGGGATACGAGCATGGGGGACACCAACCTCCCGTTGGCCGTGCGGGTCAAGCTCCAACCCGCCGCGGACCCCGGCAGCCAGGTCTTGCCGACGCCACTCGAGGTGATCGTGCCGTTGACCACCGTCACGCGCACCAACTTCACCGCTGCCGCCGGAGGATGAAACTGATGCGCGTGGAACTCCAGCCTCCCTGTGGCGTCGCCCTCGAAGCGGCGCGTGGACGGAATCTCGGTTCGGTGCTCATCATCGTGCTTTGGATCGCCTTTGGCCTGGTGAGCCTGGCCCTCTACTTTGCCGACTCGATGAACTTCGAGATGCACGCGGCCGACAATCGCGCCGCCGGCATGAGCGCCGAACAGGCCATCGAAGGTGCCGCCCGCTACGTCAACCTTTTGCTCAATACCCAGATTGCCTACGGCTCCAACGGTTTCATCCTGGATCCGACCACCTATCAAAACGCCGCCGTGCCGGTCGGCGACGCCCACTTCTGGCTGATCGGCCGCGATACCAACCCGCCCGTTGGCCCGGGCCGACTGGCCTTCGGCCTGGTGGACGAGGCCAGCAAACTGAGCCTCAACCAAGCCAGCAGCAACCAGCTCATCTGGTTGCCGCGCCTGCTGCCCACCGCCGCCCAGGCCATCCTGGATTGGCGCAGCACCAACGGCGGCGCCACGGCCAGTTACTACTCGATGCTCCAGCCGCCCTATCTTTGCAAAGGCGCGCCCTTCGAGACCGTGGCCGAATTGCGACTCGTGTTTGGCGTCAACATGGATGTCATGGTCGGGGAGGACGTCAACCTCAACGGGGTCCTGGATCCGGGTGAGAACGACGACAATGGCAATCGGATGCTGGATCCCGGCCTGCTGGAGTATGTCACCGTTTACAGCCGGGAACCCAACTCGAGCGGCGCCGCGCGCGTCAACATCAGCAGCCTCGGATCCTCTTCCGTCGGCCCGCTGCGTTCGCTGCTTTCCACCAACTTCGGCACCGCGCGCGCCAACCAGATTCTGGCCAACCTGGGCCTCGGCGGCGTCGCCGGTGGCGGCGGGGCGACCGGCGGTGGCGGGACCACCAGCGGCCGATCAGGGCAGGGGAATGGCGGCCGCAGTAGCGGCACTGGCGGCGGAGCCGGCGGCGCATCGATGACGGTCACCTTCCGCAGCCCGCTGGCGTTTTATGTCCGCAGTAAGATGACGGCGCTCGAGTTCGGTCAAATCTTCACCAACCTGGCCGTGACCACCAACACCTTCATCGACGGCCGCGTCAACGTCAACACCGCCAGCGCCACGGTGCTGGCCTGCCTGCTCAATGGGGATCTCGCCGCCGCGCAGCAATTGGTCAGCTACCGCCTGGCCAACGCGAATGTCCTGACCTCCATCGCCTGGGTGGCCGACGCCCTTGGCCAGGGCTACAGCGCCGATCTGCAGGCCCTGGAGGCCGGCGATTACATCACCACCCAGAGCTATCAGTTCAGCGCCGATATCGCCGCGGTCGGCCCGTTCGGCCGGGGTTACCGGCGGGTGAAATTCATTTTCGACACCAGCAGCGGCACTTCCCAGATCATCTACCGCCAGGACCTGAGCCACCTCGGTTGGGCCTTGGGCCAGGACGTGCGCGATCAGTGGGTGCTGCGCAAAGGAATCACCTCATGAATTGGCCCAACCTGGACTCGCTCACCCGCCCCGGCGCCAACGCCTTGCTGGGGTTGTGCCTGGACGGCAGTCGCCTCGACGGCGTCGTGCTTCGGCGCACCAACGGCGGCTTGCAACGCCAGCAGTCCTTTTCCGCCACGCTCACCCTGGATCCGTTGACCAGCGACCCCGAGCTGGTCGGACGTGAAATTCGCAATCACCTGGACGCGGCCGGCGTGCGCGAGCGCCGCTGTGTCGTGGGACTGCCCTTGAAGTGGGCGCTCATCCTCCACGCCAAATTGCCGGAGTTGGCCGCGACCGACGAGGCCAGTTTCCTCCAGATCGAGGCCGAACGCGGCTTTGCCTGCGATGTCGCCACCCTGCTCCTGGGGACCTCGCGGTGCCGCACCCCCTCGGGTGAGGTCCACGTCACCCTGGTGGGTATTCCCCGCAATCACGTGACTCTGCTGGAGCAGGCCCTGCATCGAGCCCAGCTTAAACCGGTGAGCTTCTCGCTGGGGCTGGCCGCCCTGCAACGGCCCGAATCGATGGCCGTCCCGGGAGCGAAATCCCCGACAACGCCCGACGGCCCAGCCGCAACTGACGACGGCGTGCTGGCCCTGGCCATCGGCGAAACCCACGTTGGCCTGCAAGTCACCGCCGGTGGCGGCATCGCCGCCTTGCGGGCCCTCGAAGGCGCTTTGG
>JAGWYX010000428.1 GCA_018969165.1 Verrucomicrobiota bacterium | reverse complement strand
ATCACATCGACATTTCGTTGCAGGACTTTGAGGCCCCGGTAATAGCGATTTGCCTGGCTGTCGTAGTGGTCATTTTTGTCGCCGATGTTCCAAAACCCTTGCGACCATTCGTTGGCAAAGTCGTAGAGCAGCGCGAGGTCGGCCCGGGTGGTGGCGCCGGCCAGGCGCGGGCCCAACCGGGCAAGTTCGTTTCCGATTTGCTCGAAAACAGGTTTGTCCGGATTGATCGAGCCGTCGAAGCGCTTGACGAAGGAAGGACGGTACTGCTCGTTACCGGCCAGCGGGCGGCGCCACTCGAAGTAAAGCTGTCCATAACTGCCGTGCGCCAGATTCAGGTAAGCCTGCAGGCGCAGACCTTCCGGGTCGGCGTTGGGTGGCACATAAGCGATTTGTTCGGCGCAGAAATAGCGCTGCCGCGGCCCGGCGCACCGGCAGAAATCGCCGTGGAACCCGGCGATGGATTGGGTTTGGAATCTACTCAGGCCGGGCGCGCTGACGTAATTGTCCCAGGCCGTCGCGTCCAGGAATTGCCCGCCGGCGAAGACGTCCACCGACCAGGTGGCGTTGGGCCAGTTGGTGTAGATGAACTGACGGCGGGTCAGGGCGCGCAAGATCGCCGCCTGCCGCCGCAGATGATGGAGATAGGAATCCGAAAAGAACCGTCGATAATCCAACGTGATCGCCGGTTGCCAACCGCCCTCGGCCGAGTTTTTCGGGAAATGAATTTGTCGCCAATCGGAATATTCACTGCTCCAAAAGGCGCCGTTCCAGGCTCGGTTCAGGGCCGGGAGCGTGCGGTAGCGTTTCTGTAGCCAGCGTTGAAAGGCGCGTTCGCAATTGGCATCCAGGCACTCGAACGGGATACCCGGCTCATTATCGAGCTGCCAGCCGATCACGCCCGGATGCCTCCCATAGTGCGCCGCCAGCGCCGCCGTGATGCGCGCACTGGCGTCGAGATAGTGAGGACTGTTGGTGCAATAGCCTTTTCTGCCGCCGTAGGTGTAAGGACCGAGCGCGCTGGCCCCCAGAACGTCCGGGTGCAACGCATATAACCAGGGCGGCACCGCCGCGGTCGGCGTGGCCAGGATCACGTCGATGCCATGGCGATTCGCCAAGGCGATGGCTTGGTCCATCCACGCAAAAGTGAACTTGCCCGCCGCCGGCTCGAAGCGAGCCCAGGCGAATTCGCCCATGCGTACCGCGTTGAACCCCAGTTGGTGCATCTGGTGAAATTCCGCGTCCCATTCGGCGGGGTCCCACCATTCCGGGTAATAGGCCGTTCCCAGAAGATAATGGTCCCACGGGCGCGTTGGACCTTGGGGACCGGGCGCCGGTCCGCTCCGGCCGATCGCTGGCAACAGCAGTCCGCCGGCGCTCATGGCGGCCAGTATCAGAAAACTCCGCCGGTCCAGATGCCCACTAGCATCCTTGAACCCCGAAACTCGTTGCGACCAGATCGAGTTCGGGTCCGTTCTGATTTCTGCGTCCGTGGGCGCAAGGAATTTATCCGCGAGGGCCGCCTCGGTCGCAGGCGAATCGGCACGTTGCCGGGAGGTGGTGCGGTTCGGATTGGGCATAATGCTTGCGGCAAAGGTAGTGGAACGTGCTCGCCATTGTCGAATCAGGAGTTGAGCGGGGTGAATTTGAGTGGTATTAAGCCGGTATGAGATTTATCGTCCGGTGGGCGTTTCGCCTGTTCGTCCTGCTGGTGGTCCTGGTGGTCGCCCTGGTGCTGCTCAAAGACACGCTGGTCCGGGCGTTGGCCGAAAGTTCCATCCGGAGCGCTACCGGTCTGGAAGCCAAGATCGACAAGTTCGAGGTCGGCCTGTTGACCCCGACATTGACCATCGAGAACTTCACGCTCTACAACTCGGCCGATTTTGGCGGCGCGCCGTTTGTCATCATCCCTGAGTTGCACGTGGAATATGACGTCGCGGCGGCGGCCTTGGGCAAAATCCACCTGACCCTCGTCCGGTTCAATCTCGGGGAAATCGACATCGTGCAGGACAAAGGCGGCAAATGGAACTACCAGGAGCTGCAGGCCGCGCTGGCAAAGCGAGCCTCCGACAAATCCGTGAAGCCGACGGCGGACTTCACCGGGATCGATACCTTGAACCTCACGCTGGGGGCGGTCAAATACACCAGCCTTAAACCGGGCGGCAAAACCTGGAAGCGCGACCTGCGGATCAAGAACGAGATCCTCCAGAACATCAAATCCACTTCCGACCTGGATGCCGCCATTCTCAAGGTCCTGCTCCGGCGCGGGCTCAGCCTGGCCGGCGACTGGCCTCAGTCCGACCGGGCCGGTCGCAAGCCTGGGCAAGACGTCGGAAGTTTTGTCGGCGGCTTGGTTGCTCCGTCCAAGAAATGAGTTGCTTTCCCGGGGCTGCGTCGTCAGAAATCCCGCATGCCCTCGACTCCCCCCTCGCGCCCAAATTCCGTCCCTGCGACGCTCCCGGTAAATGGGACCGCGGGAGGGCCGAGTTGCCGCTCGGCCGGGCGGCTTGGCCACGCCGCCCTACCAGGTTCATGGTCCCAATGCACGGTCGAGGGACCGTAGGACCTCCCCAAGGACTCTATGAGCGAGGCGCGCGGAGGGAACGAAGGAGAAGTCGAATCGCACGTGCATGGCAATGGTGACATCAGGTCTGGGGCGACGCCTCGCTGGGATGTTTCGTCCGGTGACCTTTCAGAAACGGCCCGAGCCTCCGAGTGAGTTCGCGTCCCGGTGGGACGCCAAACGTGATCGGCTGTGGCCATGCCATCCGCCGTCCCTGCCGGGACGGTTACGATTGGCCTGGCGCCACCGCCGTCGCCTCGCGACGGTCGTGGGGTTGGGGTCAGTTCTGGGTTTTGGTGCTCAGGAGCGACAGGGTACGCGGAGTAGCCAATACCAAGAACTGACCCCTTTTTGACCCCTTTTAAGATTGCAGATTGAAGCGCGCTTGGCGGGCGGCAGTAACGACCTGGATGGGCCAGGCCCCTTCCATCTACAATTTGAAATCTAAAATCTGAGATCCACTGGGCCCGCCTACCTTCAGGCTTCCCTGCTCACCGCGCCTTCGCCTATCCTGACGGGAGCATGTCACCCAGCACCGATTACCTGAACCGCTGCCGGGACCTGGTCAGCGCGGTCGAGCAACAGCAGGCGGCGATCCAGCAGGCGGCGGATTGGTTCGCCGCGACGATCCTGGCCGGGCGCATGGTGCACCTGTTCGGCTCCGGCCACAGCCGTATCCTGGTCGAGGAGATGTGGCCGCGCTACGGGTCGTTCCCCGGGTTCAACCCGATTGTCGAGCTATCGTTGAGTTTCCACAACCTGGTCGTCGGTCCGAACGGCCAACGCCAGGCGATGTTCCTCGAGAATGTTCCCGGGCTGGCCGAGCGGATTCTGCGGAACTTCGATTTATCAGAAAAAGATTCCGCGCTGGTGGCTTCTTCGAGCGGGTGCAACCGGGTGCCGATCGAGATGGCCGACCTCTTCCGGCAGCGCGGGATCAAAGTGGTCGCCATCCTCAGCCGGCGACATTCCGAGGCCAGCCGCAGCCAGCACCCGGCCGGCAAGAAATTATCGGACTTCGCGGACCTCGTGCTGGACACCGGCGCGCCCGTGGGCGACGCGATGGTCCGAATCCCGGGCTTGGAAACCCCCGTATCACCTGGCTCGACGATCGGCGGCTGCCTGTTGGTTAACTCGATCAAGGCCGAAGTCGCGGCGCGGCTGGTCCGTGCCGGCGCGCCGCCCCGGGTGCTGACGGCGGCCGCGGTGGTCGGCCCGGAGAAGGCCGCGACGCTCTTCGAGGCGGCCTACGACGAGCACGCGCGGCGGCTGGCGAAATTGTACCAGGGGCTGGGAGGGGGAGGAAATTATGAGCGATGAGGTATGTAATCTGAAATTATGAGGGATGAGGTATGAGTGATGAAACAAAACGCCAAGATTTGCGATTGAGGACTAAACGCTTCGCGCTCCGTATCATCAACATGTGCGACAAGCTTCCGGAATCGCGCACCGGAAGGATCTTGGGAGACCAAGTTTTTCGTTCCGGCACCTCGGTCGCCGCCAATTTCCGAGAAGCGTACCGGGGTCGATCCCGGGCGGAATTCCTTTCCAAGCTTGGCGACAGTCAGAAAGAACTGGAGGAGACCATCCTTTGGCTTGAATTGCTAGGGGACAGTGGAACCGTCAAACCTGGAAAACTTTCGGCCTTGCTCGGTGAGGCGGACGAATTGATGTCGATCTTGAGCTCGATAATCAAGCATACGAAGAGCGGTCTTTCATAATTCATACCTCATAATTCATACTTTCCTTCTCATGCGCACCACCGTCGTCGGCAGCTACCCGTTCCCGGGCTGGCTCGAATTCGCAAGCCAGAACCTGGACAGGTTCGGCGAGGCCGACCGCGCGGAACTCATCGACGACGCCGTCACTGTCGCGGTCCACGATCAGCTCGAGGCGGGTCTCGACGTGATCACCGACGGCGAGCAGACGCGGCTGGATTTCAACCTGTCGTTCTACGGTTTCCTGACCGGGATCGAGCTCGAGTCGGCCAGCCCGCGTCGATTCGGTCC
>JAGWYX010000427.1 GCA_018969165.1 Verrucomicrobiota bacterium | reverse complement strand
CGTAGGCGGCGAAATGATCGAGCACCTGGTTGAACGCATCGAACACGTCCGGCTCGATCAACTGCAGGTCCGAATGCGCCGCGCGCACCGTCGCGAGGGCGTTGGTCAGGTCAGTGTTGAACTCCACAACCTTGTTGTGAAAATAGCTCAGGACAGTACCCGGCAGACTGGCGGCGGCCGGAATCCGGCTCAGGTCCACCAGGTTCGGGACCAGGACCACGCGGGCGCCATCGGCGTAGAGGATATTGACGGCCGCGACCAGGTTGCTGACCGCGTTGGTCACCACGCCGTTCCAGAAGGTGTCGTCCAAACCCTGGGTGAAGACTTGGGGGAAGTTCTGGATGAAATCGTTGCCGCCACCCCATACCGCGAACAGGGCCGCCGCCGCATTGGTCGGCGGAACAAACTGCTGCGCCTGGAGGAGCACGCCCGCGGACTGCGCACCACTTTCGGCGTGGTTGTTGATCGGGTCGTAGGTCAATCCAAGGTCACTGGACAAATACTCGATCCAGAGCGGGCCGTTCGAGTAGCGGCCCTGGTAATAACCCACGGCCGGCGCCGGGTTGTTGCCGGTGTCCGTCAAGCTGTCGCCGAAGGCGTAGATCGCGTCGAAGGCCTGCGTGACTGACGGTTCGAGCAGCCCCAGCGCAAGCGCGAGAATCAGGATGCCGCCCCCGGTTGCCGACGCGGACAATGCCTTGCTTTCAGGGTGCATGCGACCTAACCAAACCAAGCCCCTGGCGGCCGGTCAAGCAGGGCGTTCGCAGAATAGGGGTCAGTCCCGCATAACCGCACATCGGCACGGGCGGAATGTGCGATTATGCGGGACTGACCCCGGGGCTGCACGGCGGGACGATGGGAGCACGGACTAAGGCTCGGCAGGGGCCAGGACGACGCGGAACCCCAGGTCGCTGCACCGGTTGGACGGACTGTAGTCGTCCCGGTTGGCGGACCGGCAGGCGGCGCCCTCGTAGAGCCAGGAGCCCCCGCGAGCCGCGCGCAGCGTCCCGCTGGCCGGCAACGCCACATTGGTCACGCAACCCCCCGGCAGCGCCCCGTCCCAGCGGTCCAGGCACCACTCCCACACGTTGCCGTGCATGTCCAGCAAGCCCCAGGGATTGGGCCGCCGGGTGCCTACCGGGTGCGTCATCGATTCGCTGTTGCGGGTGAACCAGGCGTACTCGGGCAACTGCACGTAGCCCTTGTCGTCGCCGTGACTGAACCGTGTCGTCGTCCCCGCCCGACAGGCGTATTCCCACTCGGCTTCGGTCGGAAGCCGGTATGCGTAACCTCGAGGCAACTGGTCGGCCGCCTGGGCGCGCTGGGTCAACTTAGCGCAATAGTCCATCGCCTCATACCAGTTGACCTTCTCGACCGGCCGCCGCTGGTCCTCGGTCGCGTTGCTGGGGTTGGTTCCCGTGACCTGCTGATACTCGGCCTGCGTGACTTCACATCGGCCCATCCAAAACCCGCGCGGGATAATGACTCGAGTCTGCGGACCTTCGTCCGGATCGCGGCCCGGTTCGTCGTTCGGACTGCCCATGATGAACTCGCCTGCCGAAATCCAGACCAACCCTTCGCGATTCGTCGGGTTCGAACCGGTGGCCGCTCCGGTCGAAACCACCGCTTGCGCCGTCGGCGGAGCAACCGCTGACTCTCCCACTTCGCCGCCCGCCGAATCCCCGATCCGTTCCACCGCGCCGGAGTACAGGCGTAGCTCGGGGCCGACATCGAGCGCGATGGGAAGGTCCTCCATCTCCAGCCTGCCCTCCAGCACCTCACCATTCCGTAGGGTCAGGGTCGTCCGGGCGAGGTCGTGGGCGTTGAACGCGGCCGAAGCCAAAGCCGCGAGTCGAACGGGCACCGGCCCACGCGCGGTGACCACCGACAATGGGTCAGCCAGCAACCGGCCACTGAGCCAGTCCCCGTTCCGGAGTCCAAACCAGCGGCCGCGCGGCACTCCTTCAAGCTCACCGGGGCGCATGCGGAACCAGATCCGGGCGATCTTCTCGCGCCGCACCTCGACGCGGCCGCCAGTGGTCGGCTGGAGCGTGAAGGACGGCTCCTCCAGGAAGCCGGAGAACCGGTTGCCGTTCACGGTGAACACCGAATGCAGCCCGTTGGTGCCGGCGTTCAGCTCGAGGCCGGCGAGCACGCGTTGCTCGAATTGAATCTGCCCGTAAGCGGTTCTTATGCGGATGCGCTGGTTCAGCAAAGCGCCTACCAGCGGTTCGCCGTTCACCAGCAGCAGGCGGTCCGCGTCCCGCGGCCGCTCGACGTTGAACACCGTCCGCACCGGGCTCGACCCCGACCTTGCCAGGCCGGACTGGTCCCCCTGGACCACCCCGGGCGCCGGGCCGACGTGGGTCATTACCGCGACCAAAGCCAGGAGCCGGCAGGCGGTTCGAGCGCCCGTTGGAGTCTGGGACCGGGAGATCATCGCGGAGGATCGCGGGAAACGAACAGAGCGACGGCGGCGACCCCGAACGCGGTGGCGAATCCGAAGAGCCAGGTCAGGATGGCCAGCTCGTCCCACGGCTTCGCGATTCCGCCGAGCACCTTGTCCAGCGTGCTGACCATTTCGAGGTAAGACACCTCCTTCAGCCCCGCGAAATCGAAGAGGAGATTCGAGATGTGCCACAGCCCGATGACGCTGAGGATCGCCGTGAGCGCATTCCGGAAGAGCATCAACATCGTCAACGTCAGGCTGACCAGCAGCGCGGCGCAGCCGAGGACCTGCCCCAGTCCGACGAGCATCCAACCCATCGTGACCGACGCGGTGCGGGAGGCGGAATCGCCCGCGCTGTGTCCGGTGAGGACGTTCAACAGTGCCGTCACCCGGTTGACGCGCGTCTGGGGCGGGGGAAGGACCAGCCGGACATCGGCCGGCAAGCCAAGCAGGCCCAGCGTGCCGTCGCCTTTGAACCGCACGACCGCGTAGTTGCTGTCCCGGCCCCACCGGTCCGGCTGCGTCATCGCCCCCAGGCGGTCGATCACCCCTTTGTATTCGGTGTGCTCGATCCGGATGTAGGCAGTCAGGCCGGCCTTCAGGCGTTTGAACTCCTCGAATTTGTAGATGGGCACCCGTACCTGGTACTCGTCCAGCGGTGCCACGGTAAAGAGCTGCGTGCCGATCGCCACATATTGCGCCGGATGCACCAGCACCTCGGTCACGTAACCCGAGACGGGCGCGGTGACCGTGGCGTGCCCCAGACGCCGGCGCGCATCCCGCACTCGGGCCAGGGCATTTTCCACCGCCCGCTCGGCCGTCGGGACGGCATTTTGCGCGACGCGGAGTTCGCTCTCGGCGTTTTTGAGATCGCGCTTGCGCGATCGGATATCCGTCTGACGGTCGGCCTGGTCCACCTTGCTCAAGAGATCCTTGCCGATCAGCCCGCGCTCGGCCTTTTCCAGGGCGTCCTCGGCCTGGGCCACATTGCGGGTGGCCTCCTCGAAGTGACGCCGGGCGTTATTGACCTCGTTGCGGGCGTTTTCTTCCGCGCGTCGCTCGGTCTCCAGTTCGTCGAAGATCGCACGGTCATCGAGCTGGGCCAGGACATCCCCGCCGCGCACCGCGTCCCCGACCTGGAGCGTCATCTCCTTCACCGTTCCGCCGACCTCGGCAAAGATCTTCTTCGGGTCCCAGGCCTCGACTTTGGTGTTCCGCGCCGCGGACGTGACATAACCCTCGTCGGTCCGCACCAGTTTGTCCTGGCGGATCGCCCAGAAGCTCGTCGGTAGCAGCACCCCGGCGATCATGGCGAAGACCGCCAGCCAGCGGGCCGCCAGTTTGCCGACGATATATTCGCCGCGAGTCACTCCGCGACAGAGGATCGCGTCGTTCAGGCAATCGATCTCCCGCGCCAGGGCCCCGCCGGCGATGAATATCACCCCGTGCATCCAAACCAGCAGATAAGTCACGTAAACCGCCTCGAGCATCTGGCTTGCCACCTTCTGCTCCGCCTGCATCCCTTTGAGTTCCAAAACCGTCACCAGCGCGCTGGCCACCAGGAATCCCCGACACAACCACGAGCGCCCGACCGCCTCCAGGTCCGTCCGCACAAACAGGAGGATGGACCGCCACCGGCTGGGCAGCCGACGGGCGCGGGCCAGGGACGCGGCCGGGTTCGGCTCGGCCGTGTGGGGCGGGGTGACGCGAGGCGAGGGCATACGGTCATTTCCCGGTGGCGCGCAGGAAACCGCTGAACTCGTCTTCGGTGATCAGTTTCAAGTAGGCGTCCTCGAGCTGGCGGCCGGTCGAGTTGATCCCTTCGATGCGCGTGCCCGTCTCCTTCGCCAGCTTCAGGAGGGACTCGAGCACGTCCCCCACGGCTTCGCCCGCACCCAGCTCGAGGCGCAACCGGCCGTTGTCTTGCGCGTAATCCACCCGTTGCAGCCGCTCCCGCACCGCAGCCCGGAACCGATCACTCGAACCGAACACCCGCAATTCCAGGACGCTCTTGGGCAGCAAATCCTCCAGCTCCGACCGCGAACCCTCGAAGAGGAGCTGGCCCTTGTTGAGCACCAGCAACCGGTCGCAGACCCGATCGACATCCCCCAGGATATGGGA
>JAGWYX010000426.1 GCA_018969165.1 Verrucomicrobiota bacterium | reverse complement strand
GGTTTCACCTCCTGCGCCACCTGGCCGACGATCGCGTCCACCGTCGGCAGATACGCCGCCGGCTTGCCCGAGGCCAGCAGGTCGCGCATCAACCGTCCCGGATCCAGGCGTTCGCCTGGCGGCAACTGCTCCAACCGCGCCACCTCGGCCACCACAATCGCGTCGGCCAGTGAAAGCGCCCCGGCCAACTCGGCCTGAAACACGTTCCGCCGAGTCGTGTTCGAGCGCGGCTCGAAGACCGCCCAAAGCCGGGCGCCCGGAAACCGCACCCGCAAGGCCCGCAAGGTTTCACGAATCGCCGTCGGGTGATGCCCGAAATCGTCCACCACCGTGACGCCTCCGCGGATGCCGCGCACCTCCATGCGGCGTTTGATGCCGGTGAACGTCGCGAAGGCCGACTGAATCTGGCCGTCGCTCAGGCCGCAGTGGCGCGCGCACGCGGCCACCGCCAGGGCGTTGCGGACATTCAGCTCGCCCACCAGCGGGAGGTGAAAGTGGGACTCCTGGGGGCGGGGGCCCGGAGGCGGGGGGGGCGATGTTTGGTTCGCGCGGGCCACGTCGTTTGCTGCCACGTCGAAGGCGGAAGAGTCGGGTTCCAAGCGGAGCCGCGTTGCCTGAAGGTCGTTGTGATCTCCCAGGCCGAACCGCCTGACCGGGCAATGCTGGATTTCGAGCAACGGCGCCAGGTTCGGATCGTCCCCGTTCGCCAGCAACAGCCCGTTGCGTGGGATCAAACGGAGGAAATGCCGGAACGACTTTTGGATCGCGGCCAGGTTGTCGAAGATGTCGGCGTGATCGAACTCGAGGTTATTGACGATGGCGATCTCGGGCAGGTAATGGACGAATTTGCTGCGCTTGTCGAAAAACGCCGTGTCGTATTCGTCGCCCTCGATGATGAACCACTCGCTGTCGGTGAAGCGCGCGCCCCGGCCCAGGTTATTCGGGACACCGCCGATCAGGAAGCTGGGGTGGCAGCCACTGTGCTCGAAGGCCCAGGTGAGCAGCGCGGTGGTCGTGGTCTTGCCGTGGGTGCCGGTCACGACGATCGCGCGTTTGCCGCGAATGAAGCATTCCTTGAGCAATTCCGGCAGCGAGCAGTAGCGCACCTTGTCCTGGAGCACGCGCTCGGCCTCCGGGTTGCCGCGCGAGATGGCGTTGCCGATGACCACCAGGTCGGGGCGCGGCGTCAGGTTCGCCTCGGCGTAGCCCTGCCGGACCGGGATGCCGCGCTCGGCCAGAAAGGTGGACATCGGCGGATAAAGGTTCTGGTCAGAGCCGGTGACGCGGAAGCCTTGCTCCTGCATCGCGGCCGCGGTGGCCGCCATCGCCGTGCCGCCGATGCCGACGAAGTGAACCGACTCAATGGCCGCAAACATGGGGCGATGATGGCGAAATCCCGCGGCTGGAAAAGCCGGAAATTCGGCCTCGGGTAACAGTTGCTTTTGGCGCACTACGCGGGCCGATGGTCCGCATGTCATGAGGGCGTCCGACACTCGAGTCCTCAAACGCCGGAACACCACGGAGGCCGCGGCTTCTACGGATCGAAATACGCTTGGATCCGCTCAGGGGGCCGGAGACGGCGGCGGGGGCATGCCGTCCGGGGGCGGGCCGGGTCTGGGGTGGCCGGGGCCGGGGCCCCGATGGAAGAACCGCTGCCGCTCACGTTGCATCTCGTTCAACAACACCCGTTGGTCCGGCGTAAGGTACTGGGCGATGCGCTCGTTGGATTTGCGGAAGATCACAGCGATCCGCTCGGCGGTTGCGGAATGGACCGATTCAATCTCGGCTGCCGTTTCATCCAGGATCGGCTGGATTTGCCGGACCTGCTCGGCGGAGAGGTGGAGGTGCGAGCGGAGATCACCGCACATATGCGCGGCCATCTCGCGCGGCCGAGGAGGCGGTCCGAAGGCGGTCCGTTGGCCCACGCTGAAGCCGGCCATGCCGCCGGCCAGCAGACCGGCGGCAAAGACCGCGGCCAGATAGAAGACGACACTGCCTTTGGTGAGGGCGTTCACAGGTCGAGGGCCTCGTTGACGATCACATTTGGCAGGGTAACCTCGCGCGCCGGTTCCCGAGCCAGGTCGCGCACACTCAGCGCGATAATCACGACCATCAGCACCGAGGCGAAGCCCAGGCCGATCCGGAACAGTCGCAGCAGCCCCGTCCAGTCCCCGACCAGGCGGGATCGGCGCCACGCCTCCAGGGTGCGAGTCTCCAGGGCGAAGGGTGGGGCAGCCGGTTCGGGCGGGCGCGCGCGGGCCGCCGCTCGCAACAGGCGTTGGAGGAAATCGTCGCTGATTTTCACAGGTCTTGGTCGGGCAACAGGAGTGCGAGGTGTTTTCTCATTTTCTTCCGGGCGCGAAAGGCCCGGACTTTGACGAGCGAGGCGCTCCAACCGGTGAGCTGCCGGACCTCCTCGACGCTCTTGCCTTCGAGGTGAATCAGGTTAATCACCAGTCGGTCCGCCGGGTTGAGCTGGGCCAACAATTTGGCGACCAGCTCCCGCGAAGCCAGGCCCTGCGACGGTTCCAGGTCGGCCGGGGTCGAGGCCAGCGACTGCAGCACCTGTTCCTCGGCTTCGCTCAGGTCCGCCCAGCGCAATTCCGGCCGGACGCGTTCGGCATGGATCTGGTTCAAGCAGGTGTTCACGGCGATCCGCGAGACCCAATGTTCCAACGGCACGCGCCCGGCGTACTGGTCCAGTTTGGTGAACACTTTCATAAAGACGATTTGAGCCAGGTCTTCTTCGCTGGTGCGCCGCGGCCGGTAGGCCCGGACCAGTTTCATCACCAACGGGTAGAGATGGGCGAGCAGGGCCCGCGCCGCGGCCTCGTCGCCTTGCTGCACAGCCCGCACGCATGCTGGCACGTCCAGTCCCTCGTCAGGCATAACCGCTCGCTCGACCACATCTCACCTACTGATGACTGGTTTGCCCCTGGACGGTTACAGCCTCAGAGGCGCCACTCCGGCCGCACCCGCGCCTGGAGCCGGAGGAAATCCAACTGATCGCTGGCGTTGCTGATCGACTGGCCTATCCCGTAGAAAATCTTCGGCGCCTTCCAGGTCCAGTGCTCGATGTGGCCGTCCGCGAAGGACAGGTTGCAGCCCTGGTTGTGTCGGCCGGCCGGCAGGTCCCACCAGGTCTGCTCGACCAGGTCTTCCCAACCCGGTGGCGGGATGCCAAACAGCGAATCGACAATCTCGTCCTCGTGGACATCGATGAACACGAATAAACGGGCCGGGCCGGGATCGGTGATGTCCGAGTCCTTCTCGAAGCAGGGCGGGAGCAGCACGGTGGCCCCGGAGGCAGCGTACGGGACGCCGTTGATGGACTGACTCAAGTTGTAACTGCGGGTGTGGAGCTGGTGGGTCGATTGGCCGTCGGGAGTCTTGACCGTCGCCGTGTCGGCGGGGCAATGGTAAATGGCGACCGACTGGTTATAGCGGAAGAGCAGTCCATGCTCGATGTTGAATGGGGTGAGGTCCAGTTGCGCGTTGCCTGGGCACCATGTCGTGTTGGTGCTGAAACCGAATGCGACCGGGGCTTCGGTTTGGGTGTCGTAAACAAAATTGTTCGGCAGCAACCGGTCGCCGTTGTCCACCGTGTAAAGGTGGGCGCAGATTTGCAATTGCCGCAGGTTATTCATGCAGGCGACGCTGAGGGCCCTTTGCCGGGCGGCGTCCAGGGCCGGCAGCAGCAGCGCCGCCAGAATCCCGATGATGGCGATCACCACCAACAGCTCCAGGAGCGTGAAGGCCACGGCGCCAAAACCTGCGGATGGGTTCGAGGGCGGTCTCACGGTTGAGCGAAGCTTACGTCAACCATTCTCCGAGCGCAACCGCCGGAATGACGTTGGGGCGCCGTCGTGCGATCGATGGGCGGCGCGGCCGGAGATCGACGCCCGACCGGAGGGCGGTTCAGGGGCGAGCCAGGACGGCGGTAGCCCGATTAAGCTGATCGGCGAAGCGCCCGAGGGTGTCGGCGGCGATCCGGATTTGGGCGTCGGCCTCTGTCCAGCGACGCTGCTCGATCGCCTCGCGCACGCCCGGCAGGGTTTTGACACCGTAGCCGGTATAGAAGCCCGGCGCATAAATGAAATGTTTGTACCAGGGGCGCCGCGGCAGGCCCTCGGGGCGCGTCAAGGCGGGTTCCAGACTCAGGAACACCGCGTCCAGCGCCGTCTGCGTCCCGGGCGGCAGCGATTGGCCGTTTTTGGTGACCGCGTTCATCCGTTCCGTGAAGCTGCGCGCGCCCTCCCGGAGGCGTTGGAGGGCGTTCTGCAACGGCGCAAAGTTCAAGTAAGGGACCGGCGCCTTCGGAGCGGGCACAACGTAGGTTTGGGTGGGATCGGCGGCCGCCTCGAGGTCGTGTTCGGCGATCTGCAAGTTTTGCTCGGCGGTTTCGTCTCGCAGGTTGTCCGTCAGCTTGGTCAGTTCCTCGACGTATTGGGAGAGGGTATCGGTAAAATCACCGAACTCGAAGGGCAGGACGTCGGCGTCGGCCAACCGCAGCACAATCCGTCCGGTGGTCTGGGCCAGGGCGTTTTCGTAATCGAAGGTTGGGTCGCCAAA
>JAGWYX010000425.1 GCA_018969165.1 Verrucomicrobiota bacterium | reverse complement strand
ATGCCGCGCAGGTCCGCTGCCTCGGCGCACGGGCCTTCGATCCAGCCTTCAATCAGTTTCTCCTCGCCGATTCGCTGCTTGAATAACGCCGCCGCCTCGACACGATCATACATCCGGCCGCCGGCGAACGGGTCCGGGACCTTCAAGCCGGCGAGCGCTGTCTTGTCGGCCAGCCGGGCCTGAGTCTCGAGCAGGGCCGGCGGTTGGTGGTCGAAAAACTCGACGATCGCCCCGCAATCGGCCGCCTCGCGCGCCGGATCCGAAATGCACGACACGTAATCGAAATCGAAGGTCGTGGCGGTGAGGATTTGCGCCCCGACCAGGACGCGATGATCGGTGACGTAATCACGGTAGCGGACGCCGGCCAGGTTCGCGGCGAACATCATCGTGATCGGCATCAACGGCAGCCGGTCAATCGGTTTGCCGTCGAGCAAGGCCAGCACTCGTTCACGCCCGTTCATGTTGATGGATTCACAACCGTCAAGATTCGCCGGTGGACCCGATTGCAGCGTGGCGAGGGCGCCAATTCCTTGATGCAAATCAATGGGGCCGTGAACCGGCACGTGATTGGACCGCGGCTGGTCCCAAGCCGCAGCGCGTGCCGGTCCGCTGCGGGTTGAGGGGAAGCAGGCGCCAGCACCTCTTGCCGCCTGTGCACCGCCGCACCCGCTCGAGTCCTTGAACCGTGAAACATGCCCTAATCAAGTCAAGTTCTGACGTCTCGTTCGTGGTCTGTGTTTTTCCCCTCACGGACTCTTTGAACGAGGCGCGCGGGGTGGATGGTCTTTCGAACGCTTGGTGACACTCGAAGC
This sequence comes from Verrucomicrobiota bacterium, assembly GCA_018969165.1. GTDB lineage: Bacteria > Verrucomicrobiota > Verrucomicrobiia > Limisphaerales > JAGWYX01 > JAGWYX01. The sequence goes on along the minus strand of JAGWYX010000425.1, from coordinate 3,771 downwards.
CGCAGTTTTGAATTTCGTGTCCATTCGTGTCCATTCGTGGTTCCCCCGGTCTGAGGCTGCGCCTCGTTAGATTTGTTCCCGCTCGAGTTGCGCCAGCACGCCGGGGTCGCGCACGTCCACCCAACGGCCCTCGATTTGCAGCCCGGCGATCCGGTGCCCGCTGACGACCATCGCGCTGATCGCGTCGGTCAGCTCGTATTCGCCGCGCGGGGACTTCTCCAGCCTGGCCGTAAACTCGAACACCACCGGACGGAATAGGTAAATGCCCGCGTTGTACCACACCGGCTGCCCCGGCTGGAGCCAGCCGTCGAGGCGCAACTCCTCGAGCTGGGCCGCGCTCGGTTTTTCAACCAACCGCCGCAAACAAAAATCCCCGTCGAAAAAATTCACCGCGCCCTGGGTGACATCCTGGCCCCCGGTGACCGTTAACAGGCCCGCGAACGTCCCCGCGTCGAACCGGTCCACCATCCGCCGGTAGGTCTCCGGCTTCACCAGGATGTCGCCGTAGGTGAGCAGGAACGTGTCGGCGCCGACAAAGCCCTTGGCGTATTCGGGCGCTTTGCCCGTCCCGTCCTGCACGGCTTGGCGAGCGTAGGAAACGCGCAGGCCCAACCCGGCGCCGTCGCCAAAATGGCGCTCGATGATCTCGGCGTGCCAGCCCGTGACGATGCAGACCTCCCGGATGCCGGCGAGCCCCAGTCCCTCGAGGATGTGTTGGAGGATCGGCCGGCCCTGGACCTCGAGCATGGGCTTGGGGACCGCGTTGGTCAACTCCCGCATCCGCGTGCCTTTGCCCGCCGCAAGGATCACCGCCTTCATGCGCCGAACTTGTCGAGCATCCGGGCGTTGGCTTGCATCAGGCGCATCAGGTATTTCGCCTCGAAGAGCCCGAGCGAGCCGAGGTTCGCCCCCGTCTCGGTAAACCGGTCGAGCTTGTCCGAACCCGAATACGCCGACGTCAACAGCACCGGCTGCGGGTGCCAGGAATGGCCTTTGACCGCGCAAGGCGTCGAGTGATCGCCGGTAATCACCAGCACCTCCGGCCGCTTCCGCAGCAGGATCGGCAGCGCCGCGTCGAATTCCTCGATCGCCTTCTTCTTTGCCTCGAAGTTCCCGTCCTCGCCGTGGAGATCGGTGTATTTATAGTGAATGAAGAAGAAATCGTAGTTGGAGTGCTCGGCCAGGTAACGCTCGAATTGTTCGGCGATGGTTTGCGCCCCCTCCAGCCTGGTCATGCCCACCAACTGGGCCAACCCCTTGTACATCGGATAAACCGCGAGGCACGCCGGCCTGAGCTGGTACCGGTCCTGGAAGAGCGGGATCGCCGGCTGGTGGGCAATGCCGCGCATCAGGAAGCCGTTGGCCGGCCGCTTCCTCGCAATCAGCGGCAAGGCCGCCGCGTAAAAGTCGCCAACCAATTTGGCCGCCTTCCGGGCTTTGACGGATCTCGAGTCGATCGCCTGCACCGTCGGGATCGGCAACCCTTCCCGGTGCGGGTCCGCGTCGCTGAGCGGCCCCTCCAGACCCTTGCCTCGGAACACCACGACGAACCGGTGCCCCTTGCCCGCCCGGATGATCACCTCGGTGTCGCCGATGCGCCGTACTTTCGATTTCAAGAGCGCGCATAACTCTTCGCAGACCGCCGTTTCAATCCGCCCGGCCCGGCGGTCGGTGACGATTCCCTTGGCGTCCAGGGTGCAAAAATTCGCTCGCGCCGCCACGTCGCCGGCCTTCAGTTCGAGCCCAAGGCCCAGCGCCTCGATCACCCCGCGCCCGACCTGGTACTCGATCGGGTCGTAGCCGAACAAGGCGAGGTGCCCCGGCCCGCTGCCGGGCGTGATCCCCGGAGCGACCGGGAGCATGCGGCCCTGCGCCGCATCCTGGGTCAGGGCATCGAGGTTCGGCGTGACCGCGGCTTCAAGGGGAGTGACATACCCCCGTTCTTTGGTGGCGATGTCGCCGACACCATCGAGCACGACCAGGGCCAGTTTTGCGTTCGTTTTCAGGGTCAGTTCCGAATACAGCGAGTCGAGGTTCATAATCCAATGTCAGTTGCAATAGCCATTGCGCCAAGCGAAACGCCCGCCAGCAAAGCCGGCGGGCAGAATCGCGGGCGGCATATTGCGGAGAATTCCGCCGACGCGTCAACGCAGATCGCAGATAGGGGTCAGTCCCGCATAACCACATCGTTGGCGGTTCCACTGGCCGATGGAGCACCAAAGGGCACGGTTGACATGCGGTTATGCGGGACTGACCCCTGTTGCTGCCAAGCCAGCCGGAGCCCCTCGAGGGTCAGCAGGGGATCGACCGCGGTGATCTCGGGCAGCTTGGCCGCGATCAGCCTCGAGTAGCCGCCGGTGGCGACCACCGGCAGCCGCCGACAGTTCAATTCCCGTTTCAGTTCCCGCACCAATTCGCGGATCAGACCGCGGTACCCGTGCACCGCTCCGATCAGCATCGCCTCCTCCGTGTTCTTGCCGATAACGGCGCTGACCTCACGGATGCGGATGCGGGGCAGCAGCGCCGTTTTTTCATGGAGGTAATCGGTCATGGCCGCCAGGCCCGGGGCGATGATGCCGCCCACGTAATGGCCCGCCCGATCCACCACGTCAAAGGTCACCGCCGTCCCAAAATCCACGACCACCGCCGGGGCCCCGAACTTATGCCGGACGGCGAGGGCGTTGGCCAGGCGATCGGCCCCGATAGTTTCCGGCCGCGGGTAGCGGACGCGGATGCCGACGACGGTCTGGGCGTTGAACTCCAGGCAAGGTTGGCCCCAACGCCGGCGCACCAGGCGGTGGACCCGCGGCGTAACCCGCGGGACCACGCTGCACAGCACGGCGCCGTCCACGGGCGCGCGGCCCACGAACCGCGCGACCCGCGCGGCCATCCGGGATGCCGACCAGGCGGACGTGCGGAGATCCAGTTGACGAACCACCCGGCGGGCATTGGCCAGGCCCAGATGGGTGTGCGTGTTGCCGACGTCGAAGAGCAGGATCATTTCTCCAGCGTCAAATCGCCGCCAATGACCGGTTCCAGGCGGCCATGATCGGTGCGCACCAACAGCGCGCCGGCATCGTCCAGCGACTCGGCGCAGCCGCGAATCTGGCGGGCCCCTTGCCGGATGACCACGTCTTTCCCCAGCGTGGTGCACCGGTCCATCCATTCCTCGGCGACGAGGTCGAAATGGCCGGCGCAGACCCGGCCGTAGTCCTGATCCAGTTCGCGCAGGATCAGCGCCGCCAATCCCGGCCGGGACACCGGCCGATGAGTTTCGATCCGCAGCGAGGTGGCGGTCTTCCGCAGTTCCGCGGGGAAATCGGCAGCGGCCTGGTTCACGTTCACGCCGATCCCCAGGATGACATGGATGATGCGATCCAATTCAGCGCTTAACTCGGTGAGGATACCGGCGACTTTTCGCCCGCGGATCAACAGGTCGTTGGGCCACTTGATTTCGGGCGCCAGCCCGGTGTGCATCTGGATGGCTCGAGCCAGGCTGAGGACGGAGCAGATGGTCAGGCGTGTGGCTGCCTGCGGCCGCAAGGCGGGCCGCAGCAGGACCGAGAACCAAAGCCCCTTGCCACGCGGCGAAGCCCAGGACCGGCCCAGGCGCCCCCGGCCCCGGCTCTGCGCCTCGGCATACACCACCGCCCCTTCCGGGACCCCGTCACGGGCCAGCTTTTCAACAACGTCGTTGGTGGAAGTGGTCTCCTGGAAGACGCGGATGTCGCGCCCGATCGCCCGGCTCTTGCCCAGGCGCGCCACCAGGTC
>JAGWYX010000424.1 GCA_018969165.1 Verrucomicrobiota bacterium | reverse complement strand
GTGAGATTGAATTGCGCGTCCCCGTCACGGCCATGCCGCCGATCATCCTCGGCGCCACCACCTGGGCGGTCGAGGAAACACGCCTGCGCCCCCTCGCGCTGCCGGAGGCCTTGCGCGAGCTGCTGCGCGGACCCCTGCGACTGGGACGAGCGCGCGTCCCCGAGTTCCTGGCTGTCGAGTGGCCGGCCTGGTGCGCCGTCGGCGAGGTTACCGCGAATTTCAGCCTCGAGGATTTCACCCTCGAACCGGCGTCGCCGCAGTTTCGTCTCGAATTGGCGGGTGGACTGACGGAATTGCGCGCGCGCCTGGCCTGCGCCTACGGTGCGCAAGACCTGGCGCCGGCTCCGGGCGGTTCGGCGGGCACGCTGTGGCTGCCCGATCCGGCGAACGCCACCCGTTATTTTCGCCGCGACCTCGAGGCCGAGCGCAGCGCGGTGGCCCGACTCCTGCGCGCCGGTTTCAACGGTCCGGATGCCCGGGGCGATTACTCCTTGTCCGGCCAGAACTCGGTGCTCAACTTCTTCGCGCGCGAATTTCCGCGACTGCGCCGGGAATGGGAGGTCGGGCTCGAGGAACGGCTCGAACGCAACACGGCGCAATCTCTCGAACGCATCGAGCCGCGCGTGCAGGTCACCTCGTCGGGGATTCAATGGTTCGATTTCAATGTCACCTTCGCGGCGCCTAGCGGTCAGGCGCTCGGGCCGGCGGACCTCCAGCGGCTGCTCAACTCCGGACAGAGCTACCTCCGGTTGCGAAACGGGCGCATCGCCCTCCTGGATACCGACGCGGTCGAGGAGTTGCAGGAGGCCCTGGTGGATTGCGCCCCGCAGCAGCACGACGGCGCCTACCGGGTGAACCACACCCAGGCAGGCTTTCTCGAGGCCACCCTGCGCCAGCGCAATGGCTGGTCGCTCCAGGCGCCCGCAAGCTGGCTTGATCATCTCCAACCCCGCGCCGCGGTGATCCAATGCCCGCCACTGGACCGCCTCGAAACCGTCCTGCGCCCCTACCAGAAGCACGGCGTCGCCTGGCTGCATTTCCTGCGACGCAACGGTTTCGGCGGCATCCTCGCCGACGAGATGGGGCTGGGCAAAACGCTGCAAACCCTGGCCTTCCTCCAATCCGTCCAGGCAGCCGGCGCCTTCGACTCGCCGGGCCGGAGGCCGGCGCTCCGCAATGACGACCCTTCACCCGGCGGTCCCCCGGCCTCCGCCTCGTTGCCGTCTCTGGTGATTTGCCCAACCAGCCTGGTCGCCAACTGGGTCGCCGAGGCCCGGAAATTCACGCCGGACCTGCGCGTCCTCGCCCTGCACGGGCCGGATCGTCACGCGCAATTCGACCAACTGGCGGGCAGCGATCTGGTCGTCACCAGCTACGCGGTGCTGCGGCGCGACGTCGCGCGCTACCGCGGTCTCCAGTTCGACACCGTGGTGCTGGACGAAGCCCAGCACATCAAGAACCGCCAGTCGCAAAACGCGCAGGCCGTCAAGGCCGTGCCCGCCCGGCAACGCCTGGTGCTGACCGGCACGCCGCTGGAGAACTCCGTGCTCGATCTGTGGTCGATCTTCGATTTCCTGATGCCCGGTTACCTGGGCGCGGCGCAGGAATTCCGCCAGCGCTACGAGTTGCCCATCACCCGCGACCGGCAGCCGGAAGCCCAAGCCCGACTCGCACGGCGGTTGCGCCCGTTCCTGCTCCGGCGCCTCAAGCGCGAGGTCGCCCCCGAACTGCCGGCCAAGCTCGAACAGGTCGTCCTTTGCGACCTGACCGCGCCGCAACAGGCGCTCTATCGCCAGGTCCTCCAAGCCGGCCGCCTGGAAGTCCTCGCCGCCGTCGGCGCCCGGGGCTTTGCCAGGAGCCGCACGATCATTTTCAACGCCCTGCTCCGGCTGCGCCAGATTTGCTGCGACCTGCGCCTGCTCAAGCTCGAGCACGTGGACCCGGCGACCGCCTCGGGCAAGGTCGAGCTGTTTGACGAACTGCTCGAGGAAGCGCTGGACGGCGGGCATCGCGTGCTGGTGTTCAGCCAATTCGTGAGCATGCTGACGCTCCTGCGCGAGCGGCTCGAGGCCGACGCCGTTCCGTTCTGCTACCTCGATGGCGCGACCCGCAACCGGGCCGAAGTCATCCAACGCTTCCAGGGGCGCCCAGACATCCCCGTGTTCCTGATCAGCTTGAAGGCCGGCGGCGTGGGTCTGAACCTCAGCGCGGCCGACACCGTGATCCATTTCGATCCTTGGTGGAACCCGGCCGTCGAGCAGCAGGCGACCGATCGCGCGCATCGCCTCGGCCAGACACGGGTGGTGACCAGCTACAAGCTGATCGCCCGCGCCACGGTCGAGGAGAAGATGCTGACCTTGCAGCAACGCAAGCGCGAACTCCTTCAGGCCGCCCTGGGCGCCGAGGATCAACTGGCCGAGGCCGCCACCTGGGATGAGATTCAGGAATTATTCGCCGAATGAGAAAAACGTGCGCTAAAGCTTGACTCGAACAGCAAGAGTTTCCAGGATTCACTCGCCAGCCATGAAAATCCCCCGCCGCCGGATGCTGATCCGAACCGCGCAAGCCGCCGCCGCGCTGGCGCTGGCGGCGCCATCGGCAGTCCTCTCGGCCGAGCGGGTCAAGCGCCGGCTGCGAATCGGGGCTTGCGAATGGTCGCTCGGCCGGGACGATCCGACCTGCTTCGACCTGGCCAGGCAGATTGGGCTCGAGGGCGTGCAGCTCAGCATGGGTTCGCTGGCCAACCACCTCTGGCTGCGCCGTCCCGAGGTACAGCGGGCCTACCGCAGCGCCGCCAAGCGCGCCAACCTGGCCATCTCCGGCCTCGCGCTGGCCGAACTGAACAACATCCCGCTCAAGAACGATCCGCGCGCCGCCGTGTGGTTGATCGACTCGATCGACGTTGCCGTGGCGCTCGGCGTCAAGGTCATCCTGGTCGCCCAGTTTTTTCACGGGGATTTGAAGGATGACCCGGCGGGGATCGATCGCACCGTCCAGGTGTTGCAGGACGTCGCGCCTCGCGCCGAAAAGGCCGGCGTGATTCTGGGCCTCGAGAACTATCTCAGCGCCGAAGAGAACCTCCACATCCTCCACCGGGTCGGCTCGCCCGCCGTCCTGGTCTATTACGACGTCGGCAACTCGACCGACAAAGGCTACAACATCTACGACGAAATCCGGCTCTTGAAGGGCAAAATCTGTGAGTTCCACTTCAAAGACGACGGTTTCATGCTGGGACAGGGGCGCATCAATTTCAAACTGGTCCACGATGCCATGAACGACATCGGCTTCTCCGGCTGGGTCCAGATCGAGGCCGCCGCGCCGCTGGACCTGGTCAAGGATTACCAGGCCGACCTGGCCTATCTGCGCCGCATCTTTTCGTACTCCAGCGCTTCCTGATCAGACCCTGGGATGGAACACGGTTTGTTGCGTCGCTTTTGGCTGCTGGCTATGGCTAGAAGCCCAGGAACTTGACCAACTCCGCGTGCGCCACATCGTCGTTATTCCAACGTTGCATCATGCCCAAATCGGTTGTCGAAAAGAGCCGCTTTAACTTCAAGCTCTCAACGTGCCCGTCGCAGGAGAGGATGTTCCAAAGACCATTATGCCGCCGCTCTTCGTCAGCCAGCGAGGCGGCGTTAGAACCAACACGACCAGCTAAGCTCCCAGAAACGGTGACTCCAACCTGTTCGTTCAGATCGAGATTCCCCAGGCCAATGTAGTTCCGGCGCTGCGGAACGCCCGGCAGCACCGCACTGTCAAGATTCATGCGATCGATGAGCACGGCGTCACCAAGCGCCGTCATGTCCGATGGGTGCAGCACCCGACTGGCCGGGATAGGTATGAATGAAAGTCCAAATCCGGCATTGGTGCTGGTCCAGCCGTCAAATCCAATTCCCAACCACGGCGGATGCGGCATACCCCAGATACCTAGCATCCCGTAAGCATTGTAACCGTAACTGCCACACGGGCCGGCCAGTGCCTCACCGGGCTGATTGCTATACAGCCCGTCATAGCCTGGACAGGCGAAAATACTAGGGCGTTCCTGGGGGCGAAAAGAATAAGCTGCCCATGGCTCACCACCCATTGCTTCGCGGACAGGCCAAGGAGACGCCACGTAATTCGACAGGTGCAGAATCCACGTAACCTTCCCTATGCTGCTGGGCGTTGTCCAACCGGTCGAGGAGAGAAACGCAGGGTAATACCGCCAATCCTCAACATAACTCGACAGGGCAAGCCCGATCTGATGCAAATTGCTCACGCAGACAACCCGACGCGCGCTAACCTTGGCTCGCCCCAACACCGGCAGCAGCAGCCCGGCCAGAATCGCGACGATCGCGATCGCGACCAAAAGCTCGATCAGGGTAAATCCGTTCCTTGGGGGTGGCTGGGCCTCCGGCGCGCACCATCGTTGGTTGCTGGTCAGCACGGCTCGATTCTATCCAAATCTGGCCCCATCTTTTCAAACTGGGGTAAGCGTCGCTAATGTAACTCGATCCGGCACCGTGGCAAGCGCGATTTCGCGCGATTTGGCGAGGCCGATCACCCTTGCACTTTCACCTTTGCTCTGATTGGCGAGGCCCACCCTCTCCTCCCCT
>JAGWYX010000423.1 GCA_018969165.1 Verrucomicrobiota bacterium | reverse complement strand
AGTGCCCAAGGACCTCAATGAAACACTAAACAAACTGGACCTGTTGACACTCTTTGCTCGTCCGCCAGCTTGGATACCGGTCGATTGTAGCAAGTGAATCGCAACCGACAGCTTGCAACTCAACCACTTGCGTTTGGAGAACAAGGAAGTCGAGCTCGGTCCCCAGTGGGACATCAACCACTTACTTGAAAGTGTGTGCGGGTCGCATCCCGCTTACGGGCGTGTAGCGCAGATTTTGCGCCGGCCAGTTCCGCCGCTGGCTCCTGCTTCATAATTCTCCCCGGAAGGCTTTGGCCAGCAGCGCGGGCGTGAACGACGCCAAATCCGCCTCCACCTCCCGCGGCAACCGCTTCAATGCATGCAGCAAACCTCGCGCCTCCAGTATCGCGTCCATTTCACCGTCTTCGCGCATCGGCTTCGGTGGACATAGCTTCGCTGGAGTTTGGACCGCGAGTTTATCAGCAAGCTGGTGCCGCCGACAAGCCTTCGGTGGCTGCCGATCGACTTGCGGGCCGCCGCCGCTTACGGCGAGCTGCGTTCGTGTCTGCGCGCCAGGCTTCGGGGAAACGACCGGTGGATCGGGACAATCGCCCGGGCCCACTGGCTCACGGTTGCTACGCGCAATATCCGCGATTTATCCGCGCAGTCAGTGCCGACCTTCAACCCGTTTGGGTAGGCGGGGGGTGTCGCTGCCGCGCGAGATGGGGGATACGCCCCAATTTGGCAGCGGGATTTGGCGTGGGTCCTGATTCCTGACCGCCGGAGGCGTCCTCGAGAAACTCCTTCCCCGGCCACAAACAGCCAGGAAACAGAAGGATACGCAGGCCGGCGTCGGGGTGGCACGTTGTTAGCTCAGGGAGGTGCGGAGCCCGGGAATGCACGGGCAACCGCGATGCGATTGTTGAAACACGCGCCAAAGTTGATGCCCTTGCCGATTCCGTGGCTGGCCGTTGGCCTTGCCGGGGTGGCGGCGTGTTCGGTGGCCTGCGCAGGAGCAACGCTCGACGCGCTCGGTCGGACCGCGCTGTTCCTGTATGACGGACCGGTGACCAATAGCATGGGCCTGGTGGCGGCGCGACAGGGAGGCAACCTGATGGGGCATTTCGGATTCAAAGCGGAGGTCGAGCCGATGGCTGCCTACGTGCCCGGTTCCGCTGGGCGCTACGGCGCCGTGTTCATCTGCGGCATGACGGATGGTGTCCGGGTGCCGCCGGCGCTGGTCGAGGATGTGGCGCGGCGGACCGGTCCGACTGTCTGGTGGCACCGGCATCTGGAGGAGTTGCTGGCGCTGACGAATATCGCCACGCGCCTGGGATTTACCAACGTGGTGACAGACGACGACGTGCCGTTCACCGCGGTGCGGTATCGCGGGATCACCCTGCCTTACACCGACGAGCCGGATATCGACCGGGTGCGCATTCTGGAGCCGGGGAAGGTCCAGGTGTTGGCCACCGCCGAGAGCGGGCATGAATCGGTGCCGTATGTTTTGCGGACCGGTCAGTTCTGGTACTGGGCCGGACCGGCGTCATCATTTTCGGTGGAGAGCGATGTGTCGCTGGTGTTCGCCGACCTGCTGCATGACATCCTCGGGGTGCGGCATTCCGAGCAGCGCCGGGCCCTGGTGCGGATCGAGGACGTGAGCGCCAACAGTGATCCGGCCGATTTGCGGCGGGTGAGCGATCTGCTGGCCGCGCGGCACATTCCGTTTGGGATTGCGCTGATCCCGCGATTTCGGGACCCGGTCAACCACATTGACCAGTCCCTGGCCGACGAACCCGACGTGGTCGAGGCAGTGCATTACATGGTGGCCCATGGCGGCACGGTGGTGATGCACGGCGTGACGCACCAACTTCACGGCGTGAGCGGCGACGACTACGAGTTCTGGGATGCCCTGACGCACCGGCCGACCACCGACGGCGCGGTGAATTTGCTCGTGCCCAGGTTGCAGCAGGGTCTGGAGCGATGCTTCGAGGCGGGGTTTTACCCGGTGGCGTTCGAGACTCCGCACTACGCGGCCTCCTGGGAGCATTACGGCTCGCTGGCCACCGTTTTCAGTCATTGCTATGACCGACGGCTCTTGTCCGAGGCAGACGAGACCCAGCAGTATTTTCCCTACCCGACGACTGATCTACTGGGTGAAGGGATCATCCCCGAGAACCTCGGTTATGTGCCCGAGGAGAAGCCGGACGCCCAGCCGATCATCGACGCGGCCCGGCGGCTGGAAGCGGTGCGCGATCCGGTGGCTTCGTTCTTTTTTCATCCGTTCATGCCGGCGCGGTATTTGGAGCAAATCCTGGCGTCGCTTCAAGCGGACGGCTACCGGTTCATTTCGCTGAAGGAATTCTCGCCCCAGGTCGCGCTCGGGGATTATGCCGTCAGCGTCGGGACGCGACCGATGACGGTCACGCCGCGCCGGTCGTTTCTGAAAATCACAACGGTGGACGCTCGAGGCGCGGCCACCGACCAAATTCGGCCGGTGCGACCGGGCCGACCGGTTAGGATTTCGCTGCATCCGCCCGCTGGCGGCCTGGCGGCGGTGCAGAGCGTGGCGCATCCGCCGATGGCGGACGCCGGGAGCGGCTGGTGGCAGGGCCTGGTGGCCGAAGTTCTGGGGCGAGGCTTCCATGCACTGCCGGGGCCCGGCGCCCATGAGCGCCGCGCGGTGATCGCGGGTTCGTCGCCCGCTTTCCGGTCGCTCCTCGACGCGTATGGCATCCCAGTGGCGCAATTCGACCCCGCGCGCGGGCCGGCGGGCGACGAGTTGCTGGTCGTGGCGCACAACGCGCGGCTGGACGGGCCCACGCGGCGGCGATTGGCGGCCTGGATCGAGGCAGGCGGCCACGCGGTGCTGGAAGGCCACACCCCATTGGCGGAGCGGCTCGGGTTCGAGTTCGAGGGCCGGACCTTTACCGCCAAGCGGTTGGAGGATTTTCTGATGCCGGACGTGCCGATCACGCTGGCGAAGGTCATGGAAGTCGAGCGGTTCACGCCGCCGGCGGTCCATGTGCCGCTGATCCAGGATGCCGCCACGGAGGAGCCGGTCGCGGTAGCCGCCGGGGTGGGAGACGGCGTCGTGCTCTACCTGGCGACGGAGTTGGACCCGGACACCGGTCTGGGTTACACGCGGTATCCATTTTTGATGCTGCACCTGCGCCAGCGATTCGGCCTGGAGTCGCCCGTCACGTCGGACGGGGCGGAATATTACTTTGACCCTGGTTTTCGGCAGAAGATTTCGCTCGAGAAACTGGTGGCCTCGTGGCACGCGCAAGGTCTGCGCGCGATTTATGCCGCGGCCTGGAACGCTTACCCGACCTGGACATACGACTACGACCGGCTGATCCGGCTCTGTCACGCGCAAGGCATCGCCGTCTATGCCTGGCTGGAGTTGCCCGAGGTCTCGCCCAAATTCTGGCTCGAGCATCCCGAGTGGCGCGACCAGACCGTGACCGGGCGCGACGCCGACATCGGCTGGCGCAAATTCATGAATTTCGCCAACCCGGCGTGTCGGGCCGCGGCGCTGCGCGCGGTCGATGAATTGCTGGATCAACATGCCTGGGACGGAGTCAACGTCGCCGAGCTGTGTTTTGATACCGAAGACGGCCTGACCAAGCCTGACGGCTACATCCCGATGAACCCCGACGTGCGGCGCGACTTCAAGCAGGAGGCCGGTTTTGATCCGATCCGCTTGTTCGACGCAGGTTCGCCCTATTACTGGAAGCAGAATCCGGGCGCCCTCGGGCGCTGGACTCGGTTCCGCACCGGGCTGACGCGGGATTGGCTGGCGGAGGTGCTCGAGCATCTGAACCGGCGGCACCTTGATGTGATGGTGACGGCGCTCGACAGTTTGAGCGTGCCGCGCGTGATCGAAAAGAACGGGTGCGACTCGCGCGACGTGGTGGCGATGATGGACCGCTACCGGTTCACGTTGCAGGTCGAGGACTCGGAGGAGCTGTGGGGCCAGCCGCCTGATCGTTACGCGCGGATGGGCGCGGTTTATCGCAACCTGGTGAGCGATCCCTCGCGGCTGATGTTCGACATCAACGTGGTCAAGGACCGCGCTTCCGGCCCGGCGCCCACGGCGCTGCCCTGCGGGGCCGAGCTGGCGATCGCCGCCCACGCCGCGGCGCTGGCCGGCAATGGTCGCGTTGGCATCTACAGCGAATCCAGCGTCCTGCCCGAGGACCGGGAATTGTTGCCCTTTGCCCTGGCGGGCGGGACTCGAGTGGACCGTTCCGCCGGGGCCACGACGATTGTCGCCGCCCGCCCGGTGCGGTTCCGGTACGCCGCGCCGGTGGAACCGGTTTCCTGGTGGAACGTTTTTCACCGGCACCCGGCCAGCGAAGCCCGGCCGCTGCCGGTCGTCGATGGCCGCGCCTGGTTCTGCGGCGCCAAGGGGACTGTCCTGCTCGGGCCGGGCAGTCACCGTTTCACCGGGCTGGCCGCGGCGGGCGAGGGGCAGCGGATTTGGATTAAGGACATGACGGCGCCGGTTACGGCGTTGGCCGGGACGCCGACGGGTTGGACGCTGGATTACGGATCGGCGCGCCGGGCGTGGCTGACGGTGACCCGCCAGCCGAGCGCGGTGAGGGTGGATGGGCAGCCGTTGGCG
>JAGWYX010000422.1 GCA_018969165.1 Verrucomicrobiota bacterium | reverse complement strand
CCTCGGCGTCTCCCATGATTCGTTCGGCCGATCGGGGCTACGCCAATCCCTTGGATTATCGGCATCCTTACGAGTCCATGGCGCGCTTTGCGCCAGCACCTGGAGGAGCACAAGCACCTGGCGGTGGCAACACGTGCGCCCTCACACATTTTTTGCACGGATGCCTTGCTATTCAGCCAGCGTTCAGGTAAGCAGGTCACCGCTTTAAGCCGAAAGTGTCCGTGATGAATTATCGTTCGCAGTCCGTGTTCTCCCGTTTGTTATGTACCGCCGCGGTGGTTGGCGGGATCTGGTGGTTTGGCCCCGCGTGCACCGCGGAGCCGATCTACCGTTTCAGCTACGCCCTGACCAACAACGAGCCGACCCTCGGCGGCTTCAACAACGCGGGGGACGTGGTGGGCAGTCTGTATGCGACGAACCATACCGGCAGCTCGGCCTCGACGGCCTTTCTCATGCGGAACGGGACCGTTTACGACCTCTTCCCCACCAGCGCGAATCCGGCTGCGTCGAGTGTGTACGCCAACGCCATTTCGCAACCGAAACCCGATGGCAGCGTGCAAGTGGTCGGAACGGTTGATCAGACCGACGGTTACCAGCGAGCCATCACGTGGACAGTCGCCCGAGACGGGAGTTTTTCTTCCCTGGTGCTGAGCAACCGCGTGCTGGGGACCAATACCCTGGCTCCAGGTGAACAGGGAATGGGTGAGGCCCAAGCGGTCAATTCGGCCGGCACGATCGTCGGGGACGGCAGCTCCTACCTGGCGAACATCGGCCTGCGTTGGGATCCCCCCTACGGCTTGCCCACGGGCGTGGCCTACAGCACCGCCAGCTCCGTCACCGCCATCGACGACCAGGGCGTCATGTGCGTCAACGGCGCCGAGTTCGATCACGGCGACGCCAATAACCGGTTCACGGCCGCCCTGGTCGATCCGTCCCTCGTGGAAGTGCCGGGGCTGGACTTCCCCAACCCGGTGACCGCCGACGCCTTTTACGGCGGGCGCGTGGTGGGCAAAGCGGAGATTGCCGACCAGACCGACCGCGCGATTGCCTGGACCGTTGGCGCGCCCGCCAGCGTGCAATTGCCCGACCCGGCAGGGTTCAATGTGACCGAGAGCGAGGCCACGTCGGTGAACGCCGCCGGCGACGCGGTCGGTTACGCCCAGTTCCTGAGCACCAACCAGGTGGGCGCCGTCACGGCGGCGGGGACGGTGTTCGTGCTCTGGAAGAACGAGAACGGGACATACCGCGCCTATAACCTGAACAACCTGTTCCCGCTGGAACCCCAGTTCTATCCGTGGAACTTCCGCCAGTCCTTCACGCTCCGGATCAATGACGCCGGCCAGGTGGCTTTGGAAGACCCCTGGGTGCGGGATCCGCAGACCGGCCAGGTTGCCACCGCCATCCGCGTGGCCGACCCCGTGCATGACGGCATTATTCAGTTTTCGACTACCAGCTTCTCCGCCCAGGAAACCGACGGGTTCATCATCGCCACCGTAACCTTGTTTCGCGCGGACGAAAACACGCAAACCGTCACCGTCAACTATCAGACTTCGGACGCGGACGCCAAGGCCGGCACCAATTACGTCGCGCAGAACGGCGTGGTGAGCTGGGGCCCGACCGAGAGCGGGGATAAGACCATTCGAATTCCGGTCCTCCACACGCCGGCGTATGAGGCTTACCAATCCTTCAATCTCGCCTTGTCGAACCCGACGAACGCGTCCCTGGGAAACTGTACCAATGTGACCCTGATGCTGTATGACGCGTACGAGGCGCTGCAGTTCGCGAACCTGGACCCGACGCAGGGTGCTTACAACGTGCTGGAGGGGCAAACGAGCGTGGTGCTGGAGATTCAACGCCAGGGCGGAACCGATGGCACGCTCGTGCTCACCAATCTCTTCGCCCAGGATGGCTCGGCGATGGCGGGGGTGGATTACGTGGGGCTGACCAACCTCTCGCTGACGTGGCAACCGGGCGACGGCGCGCCGAAATCGTTCACGGTCCAACTCCTGCCGGGACCCGCCAGCTCCTCGGTCAAGAGCTTTTACCTCTACGGCAGCGGTTACCTGGAGAACACCAACAACCCGATGGACGTTTACGTCAACATCAACCTGGTCCCCACGAACCAGGTCCTGCCACCTTCCTTCGACACCTCGAGCCCGCTCCTCCAGGGCGGTTCGCTCAACCTCCGCAATTTCCTCGCCCAGGGCGCGACGCTCGTGATCGAGAACTCGACCAATCTGACCACGTGGACGACCGCCGCGGAAATCCAATCCTCGAACGGGTTGGTGCAGTTCCTGGCCCCGCTCCCACCGGCCGCACCGGTCCAGTTCTTTCGGACGCACGTGAAGTAGAGTCTTTGATTCTTGAAACTTGCTGTCATCAGGTCAAGGAGCGATCAGATCATCCGCGCGCCGGCGATGTCGAACCGCCAGTTTCTGGAGGCTTATGCGCAGCCCGGCCGGATCGGGTTGGTCGGTGGCGAGACTCCCATCGAGTGGGCCATCCGCGCCATCGAACGGCACGTGGATGAGGCGAAGTCCTGGAGCCGCTGGTCGCATGTGTTCGTCTTCGGGGAACACCGGTGCGACGGTCATCACTGGCTCATCGAGTCGGACATTCATATCGCCCGGAAACATATCCGGCTCGGCGCGCAGGAAAACCGGATCGCGAAATACTTCGACGAGCGCACTTACCGGTCGTTGGCGGTGCTGGACTTCGGGTTGACACCGGTCCAGGCGACCGCGTTGTTGAGCGAAGGGCTGGAGCTGGTCGCCGGCCGCATCCGGTATTCGCTGCGCGAGCTGATGGGGGCGTTGATCGCCTTGCGCCGCCCGGCGCTGCGCCGCCGCGAAAACATCCTGGCGCGCGAGCAATCATTTTACTGTTCCGCCTTCGTGCAGCATCTCTTCGCCAAGATCGGGATTGATCTCGTGCCCGGCGTGCAGGACAAGAACAGCACGCCCGAGGACATCGCGCGCACCCCCGTCCCGCATGTGACCTACCTGCTCGAACGGCGTTCAGCCTCGAAGACCGTCCGCCGGCTCCAGGCGCGTTGGCGGCGGCGGGTGGCGAACCGGCGGAAGACCGGTGGGGATTGACCGAGTCGCCAGCCCAACTCACCAACGGACTCAGGAGCGCGGACATGGCTGTCCACGCCCCTGGGGGTCGTGGCGGCGCCGCCTGGCGACGGCGCGCTCGGAATTTACAAACGCCCGAGCCAATTGTAATTGTTTGGACTCCGGGCGGACGTTACCGATAGGCTCGAAATGAAAGGCTGCTTATGAAGAAATTTGCCATTGGCTGCGCGGTCCTCGCCGTGATCGGTCTATTTGTGCTGCTCCTCATCGTGGTTGGCGGCATGAGCTACAACCGCCTCGTCAAGTACTCCCAGGGGGTCGATAAACAATGGGCCCAGGTCCAGAATGTCTATCAGCGCCGCGCCGACCTGATCCCCAACCTGGTGGCCACCGTGTCGGGGGCGGCCAACTTCGAGAAATCGACCCTGGTCGAAATCACCCAGGCCCGGGCGTCGGTGGGGAAGGTTCAACTGGGCCCGAACGCCCCGACTGACCCCGCGCAACTGGCCCAGTTCGAGCGGGCGCAGGGGCAGCTCTCCTCCGCCCTGTCGCGCCTGCTGGTCGTCGTCGAGCGCTATCCCGATCTCAAGGCGAACGCGAATTTCCTGAGCCTGCAAGCGCAGTTGGAGGGAACCGAAAACCGGATCAGCGTCGAGCGCGGCCGCTTCAACGAAGCGGTGCAGACCTACGACACCGCGATCAAATCGTTCCCGGACCTGCTGTATGCCGGCTGGCTTGGGTTCAAGGACAAGCCTTATTTCACGGCGACGGCCGGCGCCGAGAAACCGCCGCAGGTGCAGTTCAACTTCGGCGCGCCGCCCGCGGCGCCCGCACCGGCGAAACCGTGAACGGGTGAGAATTGCGCTAGCCATTCTCGGTCTGTTGTGGGGGACTTGGCTCCGTGCCGCCGAGGTGATCCCACCGGCGCCCAAGGCGTATTTCAACGATTACGCCGGCGTGGTGTCGGCGCGCGCGGCGTCGCGCTTGAACGAAACCCTGGCCGATTTCGAGCGCAAGACCTCCAGCCAAATCCTCGTCGCGATCTATCCGAAGATGCAGTCCGATTCCTCGATCGAGGACTACACCGTGCGGGTGGCCGAGTCGTGGAAGGCGGGACAGAAAGGACGGAACAATGGCGCGGTGCTGTTCGTGTTTGTCCAGGACCGCCGGATGCGGATCGAGGTCGGCTACGGCTTGGAACCGGTGCTGACGGACGCGCTGTGCAAGCAAATCATCGAGTACGAGATCAAGCCGCGGTTCCGCAACGGGGATTTTGCCGGCGGCCTCAGTGCCGGGGTTGCGGCCATGATCGCCGCGGCCCAAGGCGAATACAAAGGGACGGGCCGGACAGTGGCGGAGGGATTGAACCGGGCGCCGCCGCAGTTGGTGTTCCTGGGCTTGTTCGTGCTGGCGATGGGTTTCGTGCTGATCGCGGCGATGGCCCGGAGCCGGGCGACGGTCTATGGGCGCGGCGGGCGCGCGGTCTGGGGCGGGTGGTATGGCGGCGGCTGGGGAGGCGGGTGGACGGGCGGAGGGG
>JAGWYX010000421.1 GCA_018969165.1 Verrucomicrobiota bacterium | reverse complement strand
GTTTTCCGCTACAGAGCCCCTTTTCAGGGGTGGAATTCCCGGAACCCACCATAAACCCTTCGTAACTCGCCCACTGCTCGCTAACCTGGCCGCCAGTTTGGACCGTAGGCTGGGGCCGTATGCTGACGGCCAAAGCCCAATACAGTCTGGCCAACGCCAAGCAGTATTTTGACGAGCACCTGCGCGTCGGCGATTACTACGCCCAAGGCCAACAGGTCTTGGGCCAGTGGCACGGTCAGGGCGGGGAAATGCTGGAACTCACCGGCATCACCCAGGCCGAGCAATTCCTCCGCCTCTGCGAGAATCTCCATCCCCAAACCGGCGAACGATTGACCCTGCGGCAAAAGACAACGCGCACCGACACCGGCCCGGACGGACAAGAACACGAGCGCGCCAACCGGCGCCTGTTCTACGATTTCAGGTTTTCGCCGCCCAAGTCGGTCTCCATCGCCGCCCTCGTGGCCGATGATCGGCGGATTGTCGAGGCGCACGAACGGGCAGTCGCCGCGGCTTTGGACCAATTGCAGGCTTTCGCCGCCACGCGCGTTCGCAAAAGCGGCCAATGCGCCGACCGGTTGACTGGCAACCTGGTCACGGCGGTCTTTCGCCACGAGACTTCCCGCGCCCTGGACCCGCATCTGCACAGCCATTGCATCGTGTTCAACGCCACCTTCGACCCGGTGGAACGACAGTGGAAAGCCCTTCAAAACCACGAGATGCTCGCTGCTCAGAAATTCGTCGAGAATGTCTATTACCACCAACTGGCCCGCGAGCTCCGGACCTTCGGATACCAGATCGAGAACCGACCCCGCGGGGATTTTGAAATCCAGGACGTCTCGGCGGCGCTCATCGAGAAATTCTCCAAGCGCCGTCGGGAGATTGACCAGCAGACCCGCGAACTACTGGCACGGGAGCCGGAAAAGGCCGACGCCAATCTCGCCGCCATTCGCGACTACATCGCCCACCGGGAACGGGCGCGGAAAATCAAAGAGGTCGGCTTGGCCCGATTGCGGATGCTCTGGGAGGGGCAGATGACGCCCACGGAACGGGAGTCCCTGGCGCAGCTTGCCTCCGGGCCTCCCTGCGCCTTCGAGGCGGGTAACCAACTGGCCGTGAAAGCGGTCGTATGGGCCGAGGAACACTTGTTCGAACGAGAGTCTGTGGTCCACGAGCATGAAATCTGGCGGCGCGCGCTCGAATACGCGCGGGGACAGAATCTCCTTGTGTCCGATATCCAGGCAGTCGCTCGTCAACGAGGCTATTTGTCTTACAACGATCAGCCGGGGAAAATCACCAGGCGGGAGATTTTGCAGCGAGAGTGGGCGATCGTCGCCCTGACCAGCAATGGGTTCAGGGAGTTTCATCCGTTCGTGTTTGATTACGAAAACCGCAATCCGCAACTGGACGGAGAACAGCGCCAGGCGGTGGAGAAGATTCTGCGGTCGCGGGATTTCGTGACCTTGTTCCGGGGCGCGGCCGGGACTGGCAAGAGTTTTGCCTTGCGCGAAGTCCAGCGGGAACTGAGGCGCGCCGGGCGTGAGGTCCTGGTAATCGCCCCCCAGCGACAGCAGGTGATGGACCTGGAACGGGACGGGTTTGCGAATGTCGAGACGGTCAGCGCGTATCTGGCGCGCGCGGCAATGCCGCCGGTCGGGGTGGTGATCGTGGATGAGGCCGGGCAGATCGGCGGCCGGCAGATGCACGCGCTGCTGCGCCTGGTGAAGGAGAATCGCGGTCGGCTTATCCTCTCGGGCGACACGCGCCAGCACGGGGCGGTGGCGGCCACGGATGCGTTGCTGGCGATCGAGAAATACTCGGGGCTTCGCCCTATTGAACTGACCAACGTCCGGCGGCAGAATCCGGCCCTGGCCCGGTCAGGTGCGGAGCGTCGGCGCATCCGGGAGTACCGGCAGGCGGTGGTCGAGGCCCGGGACGGCAAGCTGGCGGAGTCCTTTAACCGGCTGGACAAGTTGGGTGCCATCATCTCGTGCACCCCGGCTGATCGCCACGAGAAACTCACGGCCCGCTACCTGGAGTTGGCCAGGGCACGACAATCCAGGGTTGTGGTGTCCCAGAGTTGGGATGAAATCCATCGGGTCAACGAAGCGATTCGCGCGGCGCTCCAGCGCGAGAAACTGGTGGGCGAGGCCGAAACGGTGGTGACTATTTTCCGGCCGGTGAATTTGACTGAGGCGCAAAAGCGGGACTCGCGGTCGTTCACCGACAACTCGGTCGTGGTGTTCAATCGGGATTTCCGAGGTTTGAAGGCCGGCGCGGCGGGGCGGCTTTGGGCGTTAACCGACTCGCGGTTGGTGGTTGAATCTGACGATCGGGTCGTTGCCGTGCCGTTCAGGAACCTGGATCGGATCACGGTCTGCGAGCGCAAAGAACTGGCGTTGTCCGCCGGGGACCGGCTCCAACTCAAGGCCAACGGTCGGAGCGTCGAGGGGCGCAAGCTGGCAAACGGTGAACTGGTCGTGGTCAAGGCCATCCCGGAAGACGGCCGGATTCGGTTGACCGACGGCCGGACGCTCGGACCGGGCTTCCGACAGTTCGTGCGCGGTTATGCGGTGACGTCGTATGCGTCGCAGGGCAAGTCGGTGGACCACGTGCTGTTTTCGGATTCGGCGGTGAAGGCATCGACGAGCGACCAGCAGTGGTATGTGACCATCTCGCGGGGGCGGAAGGGCGTGCACATCTTCACGACGGACAAGGCGCAGTTGCGCGAGAACATCCTGCGTCGGGGCGATCGTCCGCTGGCAGTGGACCTGGTGCCGGGTGGCCTGCGTCGTTCTTGGTTCTACCGTTTGGTGGAGCGGCAGTGGGGAGGGCAGTTGGCTCAGATCATGGAGCGAAAGAGGCGCACGCGTATTTCGGCCGCGCTACGCCAACGGGCGGCCCAGCACCGTTCCCACGGCATCGGCACGGGAATCTGAAGCCGAGCCGACGAGCCTGTCGGCCAGTGTGGCCCGCGTGCCACGACTGTCTCCACGGCCCCGGCGTCACGCGTTCGCAGCGGGGACAGGGTGTGCGTCTTCCGTTTGCGTGGCGGGAGCGAGGTTCGGCTGACCCAGGTGCACAATCTTCCGCTCGTAGTCTTCCTGGCACGGAACCAAAACCTTTGCCTTCTTTGCGTAAGCCCGCGCGACGGCCTTGCTGCTGTGGCCAAGGGCCTCCTGGGCGAATCGTTCGGGAAAACCGCAGGTCTTCGCGCGCTCGGCCCACGCGTAGCGGTAGCTGTGGAGCGAAACGCCGGAGACTCCGGTGAGCCGGCAACGGCGGATGAACGCTTTCCCACGATCTGATTCTTTCCAACCGGTGATTTGCGGGAACAGGAATCCGGTTGCCGGTCGGCGGTGGAGGATTTGGACAACCGCCTCACCAAATCGGATCATCGCCTGGCGGTCGGTCTTCAGGCGAGCATAGGAAATGGTCTGGGTTGCCCAATCCACGTCCTCGGCGCGGAGGGAGGCCATGTCGGTTTGGGAACCGCCCAGGTGCCAGAGCAGTTCGTAATAATCGCGCAGCTCGGCGTTGCTCTCCCCGGCCACGATCCGTTGATGTTCCTCCCAAGTAATCGCCCGCTTCTCCTTGAAACGGAGTTGGGGCCAACGCTTTTTGGCCAGCACCGGCCACGGCAGCCAGGTCAGGTCCAACGCGAGATTATGAAGGCGGCGCAGGAAAATATTGGTGCATACTGTCCCTTTCTCAAGAGCGTGGAGGAAATGTTCGGGTCGGGTCTCCAGGAGCGGCAGGTTGCGGATCGAAGCGAAGGCCCGGTCCAGCATGGCTCGCTCCCAGCGGAGTCGCGTCGGGCCGCTTTTGAGCTTGGCCGCCTCGTCCATGACGAATTGCCAAGTACGTGTGGACACCTGGGGATCGCCGGCGGCGAGGTAGGCGCGGGCGATCTGCAGGTTGACGGCCTGCAATTGTTCGGCCTCGTTGCGGGCGTGGAGCAGGCGCAGGGCCTGGGTACGGTCGGTCGTGCCCAGGCTCGCCTGTTTACCAGTCAATCCGTCGTGCAGGTAAAATCGGCGCCCGTGTTTGCGGCGGTATAATCGGAACCTTTGCTTCATACGCTTTGCTCACGGTTATGAGCCTAAAGCGAATGGTTCCGAGGGGGTTAGCGAGCAGTGGGCGAGTTAGGCAGGCAATATTCGAATTCTGCCGGGGTGCCGCGTTTGCTGGCACTTTTTGCTGGCACCTTTCGGCCGCTCAATTCCAACTGATTGGGGACCAGCGAGTTGAAGCTGGAGCCAATGGCCGGGATTGAACCGGCGACCGACGGTTTACGAAACCGTTGCTCTACCGCTGAGCTACATTGGCCCGATTCACCGCCTGCCCGCATTTTAGACGAGACGCGCGGGGCGTCGAGCGGCAACTTCGCTCCGGATTTTGGCGCCAGACGCCACGCGCGCCGACACATTTTCCGGCAAGGCGAAAGCCCGAGGTTCGTCGATCCCTCCAAGAGCCCTCGCCGAAGCACCTCGACCAGGATTCACTATGCCCCGCCCAGGGCCGGAGGCAAGCAGTTTCCCCCTGAACCGCACGTAAATTTCTAAAAAGATGAAAAAAAGTGCTGCCGGACGCATTTTTTCTGTTGACTTAACATAGATAATATGTCTA
>JAGWYX010000420.1 GCA_018969165.1 Verrucomicrobiota bacterium | reverse complement strand
GGTAAGGCGACCCAAGTGAGCCTCCCGGACTGCGGCCAGACCATCACCGGCTGCCAGGTGATCCCGAAGATCACCGTGAAATGGTCCTTTGTCTGCGGCCCGGACCGGCACTGGCATGCGGCCGAGACCCAAATCGTCGGATCGTGCGTGAAGCGCGATTGCTGGAATGACATCAAAAAGAAATTCAAAGGTTACTTCGACAAACTCAACAAGGACGGAAAAGATCCCAAGGACCTGTCCAACTGGAAGGATCTGGCCAAGGCGGACACCAAGGATGCCGGCGCCGTCTGCAAGCTGGCTGATTCCCTCTCGGGTTGCATCAAGGACGAGTGCCTGATCACGATCATGAAGATGGTCTGCGGCGTCCTGACCGAAGATGTGAAGGGCGCCGTGCAGGCCGCGTTGCGTTTCGGCCAGTGCTGGTGCCCGACCCTGCCGAGCATCAACATCCCCATCACGACTGCGCCGTGCAGGAACTGCGGCGGCGGCGGGGGCGGTGGCGGCGGCGGGGGAGGGGGAGGCGGGGGGGGCGGCGGCGGTCCCGGTGGCGGTTGCGTGGATTGCCCTACGCCTATCATTGATATTCCTCCGCCCGTTTGGGACATCCCGACTTGTCGGCCAGGCTGGAACTACGGCGGACAGAACGAATACGACTCGCCGGCCAGCATCGAGAGCAAGCGCCATGACAAAAGGGCGGCCGGCAAGACCCAGGACCAAGGCGGCGTCTGCGCCCGCGTCACCCTCCAGATCAGCCAACGCGTCGCCATCACGCGTTCCGCGTTCCTCGGGACGCTGGTGATTGACAATGGTGAATCGGCCAACGCCCTGACCAACGTCCAGGTCACGCTCGACATCCGCGACAACGACCAGAACCCGGCGAACACCATGTTCGACATTCGCGGGCCGGACCTGAGTGGTTTGACGGCCGTTGATGGCAGCGGCGTCCTGCCAGCCAGCTCGTCGGGCAGCGCCAAGTACACCTTCATCCCCACCCACGACGCCGCGACCAACGGCCCGACCGTTTATCGTATCGGCGGCACACTCTCGTATTACGACGGCACCAACCAGGTGACCGTTCCGTTGCTGGCCGATGCCATCACCGTGCTCCCCGACCCGGTGTTGCACCTGCATTACTTCCTCCAGCGCGACGTCATTGGCGACGACCCGTTCACGCCGCAAATCGAACCTTCCGAACCGTTCTACCTCGGTTTGCTCGTGCAAAACACCGGCCTGGGCACCGCCAGGAATTTCCAGATCACCTCCTCGCAACCGACTATCGTGGACAATCAAAAGGGCTTGCTCATCGATTTCAAGATCACCGGCACCCAGGTCGGCGATCAGCCGCAAAGCCCCTCCCTGACCGCTAACCTCGGTGAGATCGATCCCGGCCAATCCCGCGTCGCCCTCTGGACCTTGCTGTCGTCCCTGCAGGGCAAGTTCCTCAGCTACGATGCGACCTTCCGGCACATCGACGATCTGGGCGATTTACGCGACTCGCTCCTCGACAGCGTCGATATCCACCAGCTCATCCACGTCGTGCGCACGGACCGCCCCGGCGATGACGACGTGCCGGATTTCCTCGCTAACGACATTCCCAATCCGGACAACCTCCCGGACACGCTCTATCTGAGCGACGGCACCATCCAGTCCGTAGCGCTGGCGACCAATGCCATTGCCGATGGCACGGCGGGTCCCGGCCATCTGCAAGTCCAACTGACGGCGATCATCGGCGCCAGTTGGAACTATCTGCAGATTCCCGACCCGGGAGCTGGCTTGCAGTTGACTCGCGTCGTCCGCTCCGACGGCAAGGAACTGCTCGTCGGCAGCAACGTCTGGACCACCGACCGCAGTTTTCCGTCGTCGCAGGCGGGGGCCATTTACGAGAATCTGCTGCACCTGTTCGATTTCGGTGGGACCGGCGACTACACCCTTTACTACCGTGTGCTGGAAACGACACCCACCACTGTCGCCGCGATCAACGGCGTGGCGCCGGTCCAGACCGGGCCTCTTGCCACCGCCACCGTCGTCTTCTCCGGCCCGATCGATGGCGCCACGTTCGACGACCAGGCCTTGACCCTCACGCGAAACGGTGGCGCCAATCTCATCACCGCCAACAGCATCACCATCAGCCGTGTGTCGGACGCCACTTACTCCCTCAGCGGATTGAACGCCCTCACCGCCGCCGACGGGAATTACCAATTGACCGTGGATGGCAGCCAGGTTCAGGACGCCGGTGGTAACACCGTCAGCAATGCCGTCACGATCACCTGGGCCAAAGGCACGGGCGCGCCCGTCGTGACCAGCCTGCAAGCCGTCAGCCCCAACCCGCGTAATCTGCCCGTCGGCTCCGTGGATGTGGCGTTTTCAAAAGCGATCAACGCGGCGACGTTTGGTCCCGGTGCGTTGAGCCTGACGCTCAATGGCGGGCCGAACCTGGTCAATGGCGCCATCACCATCACGCCCCTTTCCGCTACCAACTTCACCCTCGGCGGGTTGGGCAACCTGACCACGGCCGAAGGGAACTATCGGTTGACGGTCAGCGGCGCCGCCGTGCAGGACACCTCGGGCAATGCGGGCCTGGGATCGTTGAGCGAAGCCTGGACCATGATCACCACCGGGCCGCGATTGGCGAGCCTCGAACAGGTCGCCACCAACCCGCGCAACACCGTTGTCCAGAAACTCGACGTCACCTTCAGCGAACCGATCGATGCCACCACGTTCGATTACCGGGCGATCTCGCTCACCCGCAACAGCGGGCCAAACCTGGTCACCAGCGACGTCGGCGTCAGCCAGGATAGCCCGACCACTTACACCCTCACCAATTTCAACTGGGTTGTGGGCGAGGAGGGCACCTACACCTTGACCGTGGACGCCTCGGGGGTTCGTGACCTTGCCGGCAACAGCGGGGCGGGAGCGATGTCCGCCAGTTGGGTGATGATGACGACACCGCCCTTGGGCCCGACCAACCTGGCGATCCTCTCCAGCCAGGGCCTCCTCCTCACCAATAACCTGGCCAACACACCCAACGTCATCCTTGTGGGCACCCTCCCGGCGACCAACCTCACCGTGCGCGTCGTGGACCAGACCACCGGGACTGACCTCGGCAGCGCCACCAATCACGGATTCAACTTCGGCCTGCCCATCACCTTCAGTGTTTCCGGCAAGCACACCCTGGGTATTCATGCCACCGACCCCGCCGGCAACGACTCGCCCACCGTCACGCTGGATGTGTTCATCGATTTCGCGCCGCCGGTCGCCTCGTTGCAGGCCGTGATGCCCAACCCGCGCAGCACACCCGTTTCCACCATCGACGTCACATTCTCGAAACCCATCGTCGAGTCCACGTTCAACACGCCGGCGCTCCAGTTGACTCGCAGCGGGTTGACCAACAACCTGATCTCCGGCGCGGTGAATCTCCTCTTCGTCTCCGGCACCACCTACCGGATCATCGGCCTCGAGGCCTTGACCGCCGCGCAGGGCCTCTACCAGTTGACGGTGAACCTGGCCGGCGTCCGAGACCTGGCGGGCAACGCCGGCAGCGGCTTGGTCTCGGAAACCTGGCAAGTAACCGCCTCCAACACACCGCCTGTGCTCGCGCCCATCACCAACCAGGTCATCGCCCCCGGAGCGCTGCTCGCCGTCACCAACGCCGCCAGCGATTCCGACCTCCCGCCGCAGGCGCTGACCTTCAGCCTCGGCACTGGTGCCCCCGCGGGGATGGTCATCGACCCGCTCACCGGCCTCCTGCTGTGGGTGCCAACCCTTTCCCAAGCCCCCGCCACCAACCTGGTGAGCGTGCAGGTGACCGATAGCGGCCAACCGCCTTTGAGCGCCACCCAGACCTTCACCGTGGTCGTGACTGATTACGTCAGCGTTTACGCGGGTTCCGCCGTGGTTCCAGTGGGCGCAACGTCCTCCGTGCCGGTCCAGTTGTTATCGCCCGCGGCCGTGACCAACTTGAGCTTTGTGGCCAAGGGCTCCCCTGGAGTACTCAGTAACCTGACCTGGGTTGCGGGTCCGGGCGTCGGCTCGCTTCAGGCGCAGCCTTTGGCCGGCGGCCGGTGGTTTATCAGCATCAACGCCAATCCCGGCACGGCGCTGCGAGGCACTCAACTCCTGGCCCAAGCCACCTTCACGATACCCGCCAACCAGCCCTCGGCCTTCGTCCCCTTGACCCTCACCAGCCTGACGGCCACGCGTAACAACGGTCAACCTGTAACCAACCTGTTCGCCGAAGGCGGGCGCGTCGTGGTAATCGGCCAGGAACCATTGCTCGACGCCTCGTCCTCCGTAACGCAATTGCTGAGCTTGACCTTGTATGGGCCGCCAGGTTCCACGAATTCACTCCAGCAATCTGCCGGCCCCAACCTCGCTTCCACCTGGACGGAGTTCCTCCGCCTCAAACTCACCAACCTCTGGCAGAGTGTGGATGGACCCCCGGGTACCACCAACTCGGTCAACTTTTACCGCGCGGTGAAGTTCTGAGCCGGAGCTTTAGAAGGCATCCTGGCTGCCAATGGGAAAGGTGTGCCTGTCGCGCCGGCTGCGCCCCGTTCCGGTTCTTGATTCCCTTACTGACCAGACCCTGGGATAGAATACAGTTTGTGGCGTCGCTTTTGGCTTCTGGC
>JAGWYX010000419.1 GCA_018969165.1 Verrucomicrobiota bacterium | reverse complement strand
GACGCCCTGCGGGAGCTGGCGGTGCAGGCCATCCACAAGGGCACCGGGGCGCGCGCCTTGCGCAGCCTGCTCGAGAAGCTCATGCTCGACGTGATGTACGAAATCCCCAGCAATGAAGATATCGCCGGCGTGACCATCACCCGCGCGGTCGTCCAGGGCGAAACCAAGCCCTTGATCCGCCGCAAACCGGGCCAGGCGGCCGCCGCTTGAGCACCGGACACGTCCGCCCGTTTGATGGCCTCGCCCTTTCCAGCGCAAAATTTCGTCGCCGACCATGTGCGGGCTATCCCGCGCTCGGGCATCCGCGAGTTCTTTGACCTGGTCCAGAGCCGGGCGGACGTGATTTCGCTCGGGGTCGGCGAGCCGGACTTTGTCACCCCCTGGCACATCCGCGAGGCGGCCATTTACGCGCTGGAGCGGGGCAAGACCAGTTACACCTCCAACCTTGGCCTGCTGAAGCTGCGTGAGGCCATCAGCCACCAGGTCGAGAAACGCTTCGGCGTCGCCTACGACCCCAAAACCCAGATCCTGGTTACGGTAGGGGTCAGCGAGGCGCTGGACATTGCCCTGCGCGCCGTGGTTAACCCCGGTGACGAGGTCCTCTATCACGAGCCGTGCTATGTCAGCTATTCCCCGAGCATCGCGCTGGCGCACGGAGTCGCCGTGCCCGTCGCCTGCCGGGCGGAAGACAATTTCTCCGTAACCGCCGCGGCCATCGAGCGGGCCGTTACCCCGCGCAGCAAGGTGTTGGTCCTGAACTTCCCCACCAACCCGACCGGCGGCACCATGACCCGGACCGATTTGCTCAAGATCGCCGAGGTGGTGCTGCGGCATAATTTGCTGGTCATCACCGACGAGATTTACTCCGAGCTGACCTTCGAGGGCGAACACGTCAGCATCGCGGCGCTGCCCGGACTGCGCGAGCGGACGATCTTCCTGCACGGCTTTTCCAAGGCCTATGCCATGACCGGATTCCGCATCGGCTACGCCTGCGGACCGGCCGAACTGATCGAGGCCATGATGCGCATCCACCAATACTCGATGCTCTGCGCCAGCATCGTCAGCCAGGAAGCCGCCCTCGAAGCCATCCGCCACGGCACGCCGGATACGCTGGAGATGCGCGAACAGTATCGGCTGCGGCGCAATTTCATCGTGCGCGCTTTCAACGGCATGGGCCTCTCCTGCCATCTCCCACGCGGCTCGTTTTACGCGTTCCCTGACATCCGGTCGACCGGACTCAGCTCGAAGGAATTCGCGGTGAAACTCCTCGAGCAGGAAAAGGTCGCCTGCGTTCCCGGCAGCGCCTTCGGTCCGAGCGGTGAAGGGCATGTGCGGTGCTGCTTCGCGACGGCGCTGGATCGGATCGAAACTGCCACCGAGCGCCTGGCACGCTTTGTGTCCAGATTGCGGGCATGCAATAGGCCCGGGTGAACACCGTTCCGCCGTCCACGAGCCCGTCCCGATTCGGCTTTTGGATAGGCGCATTGCCCAGCGCGTGAATGGTGTCGGCGCCGTGATCATCGCTGAACAGGAAAAGGATGTTGAGTCTTTCTGCAGGACCCGCGGTGAGGGACGGGTGCGACAGGAGACCAACGACTGCGCAGCAGACAAAGGTTCTCACCATAGGATCGCGGGTTTTAGAGTGAACCACAATCTCGGCCGCTGTCCATCGGAAGATGCGCTCCAGCGAGCAAACCGATCAAGCGTGGCCGGCTCGATTTGGTGATGCGGCGAACGAAAGCCGCTTCGGGTCCCTAATGCGAAGCGGTTGAGGCGTGCCCGCTGACATTCAGTGCAAAAAGTGAGAACCCTTTTGTGCTCATCGGCGTGGAGTTAGGAGAATAGCTGCGAGTGGTTGAAAAGCAATCTGCCGACTCACCAAGAGCGTACTCAAGACAAGTGTTTTGTGAATGCCATCGTATATGTAAAACGCGCCGGTTGGAGACTGAGTCCGCTCACTGTCGTTAGCTGGGACGAGGGCTATCGAACCGAACGCCTCGTATGAGAAAGAGTTCGCAATCGGAATGCATTTCTTGGCAACTAACTGGTTATCTTCCCGTCTCACAAAAAAGTCCCGACTCACTCGAGCGCGAAACGCTCCGGGTTGAAATCATACGCTGACATTCCCAAAGCCACAGCCGACATTGGCGTGTGAGTTTCACGTTGTGGACTGGGTCTTCGATGAAAGCGACCTCCAGATATTCGCCTGTCTGGCGAACCAAGGCCAATCTGTAAGCGTTGCCTTTCTGTCTAGCGACCGCCTCCTCGTTGCTTGTCAACGTGAACGCCTGCCCCGGGTACTCAATCGCCTTCACCTCGACAAACGCATCTTTGCCTTCGGGTGTGCGGCCTTCGATGTCATAGCCGATGTTCTGTCGGCTGACATCCTCCACTTTCCAACTCAGGGCGGTTAGAACGGACAGCACCTGTTGTTCTGCGCTACGCCAGCGCTTCAAACTGATCTGTGGATTCAATTTGGGAGCTTGCGTGCCACCCGAACCGGGCGCGTCGGCCGCGTCACCACCGGGAATCAGTTTGGCCGCTGTGACTTTGTCGGTCAGTGCGGTAATGAAACGTCGAAGCTCTGTGGGGCTGCCAACCTTTTCGACAGCAGCTTCCACGAACCCGTCGTCGAACGACGTTCTCTCCTGTTTGACTTCATCAAGCGATACCACTCGTTTACCGACCGACCAGAGCTTCCATGCGGGATTGATTGACTGCGGTTCAACTTGCCGGGTGGAAAACAAGGTTGTGAGATGGGCCGCAATTTCGGCAGCGCCCGTAACGCTGGGCGCAGTTCCTTTCAACGCTGGCGCGATGTTTTCAAATGTTGCCTCTTTTCCACCGAGAAACTTCAACAGCCCCGGCAAACCCTCTACGCTATCGAACTTCCGTGGAATGGATTTTACCCCCGATGCCTTTGCCAGCTTGTCGAAATCCGCAGCGTTGAGCCACGTTGGCCGACAAAATACATCCTCGAACTTTCCTCGTCCGGCCCGTTGGATTGCGGCGTAGAAATCCGTGCGAAACGAGCGCCGTTGAAAGCCTGCCATTCGAGGGTCAGAGACGGGGATGAGCGCGGACATCAAACGCGCATCACCGCTCCCCAAAATAAGTCTCTCCAGCAACTCGATGATGAACTGCGCCGCCGTCTTTACAACCGCCGCGGTGCGCTCGTCCTGCACGATTCGCGTTCGCGACGGGTCGGTGCTGATGTCGCCGTTGAGTTTGAAAGGAAAACCCGTTGGTTCGTGAGTGGGCAAAAAAGCGTGAACCACCGCCTGCTCCCCCTTCATCGGAACGATGCTGCTTTCGTCGTGGAGGAATGCCAGAGCAATCTCGTCACGCTCCATCACCGACCAAAGCGTCTTGCCAGCACGACAGGTTAGGTGGAGCGACTGGAAGCCAGATTTACGCGTTTCCCGATCGAGAGTGATAACGGACTCCGCGGCTCCACTGATGTTCACGGAACAGACGTTACGAAGGAAAAGGAGAGCCGTGGCATCAAACGCTGCAAACTCGGCTTCAATGGCGCTGGCGATAAGCCCGGCGAAAACAAAGACCGTTTTGAACCCGTCGCTCAGGAGCCGCTCGACGGCGACACCGAACTTCGTGCGGTCCTCTGTTTCCAGCGGATGGGGAATCCGAATCAGCGGCACACGCCTCGCCTGCAGTATTTCGCGCGCGGTGCGTTCCCGTGAAAACGTTGCCTCCAATTCGCCGCTTAACACATGGACGACTTCGGCAAATCCGACGACTGATTTGAACCCAATGCCGCGATAGCCAATGCTCGTGCCGCGATGTTTTGACGAAGCCGCGCTGCGGCAAAGACTCTCGAATTCAACTCGCGTGAAATGGTGGCCGTCGTTGGCGACGAGGAGGAAATCGCCGGAGCGCCGGATCACAAAGCGTTCCGCCCCCGCATCGTCAGCGTTCTGGAGCAGTTCCACGAACGACCGGGCGTCGTAACTTTCAGCGACATACCGTTCAAGCCCCGCCAAATCTGAAAGCAATGCGGGGGATCTCAGGGCCTCATCGACTAATGGTTGGCGAACTTCTTCTAACAGAGACATCACACCTTTGGACAAACACGGATTTTCGACAACTCGTGAATTGGAAGGTGTTCCTCCACTTGGAACGTCGCGAACCCGAAAAACTCATCTGCCATCAGCCACGTTTCACTTTTTGCGACGAGTCGCCCCGATGTATCGCAAGCGCCCACATGCACCACAATGTCCTGCTTGATTGTCGTTCCTTCGCGGGGATGCACCTCACCGTTCACCGTCAAATTCAGATAACCGTCTGAGTCAAAGTGTGCATATAATGCTTCCAGCCGAACCCCCACACGCTCTTCAAAGGCCTCAAGGCGTTCGATCAACTGGGTAACGTCTGAATCCATACGCGCTACAAAAACAGAAGCGTCTGTTAGCGTCAAGCGGGCTTGAGCGAGTTGGGAGATTCAGCCATGAGATCAGGGCTGAGGTTCTGCCATCAACTCCAGGCCCTTTAGCCATCCTCCGAAATGCGGACAGCGGTCGCGCAGAACGGGAAGGCCAATCGCACTGGCGGCGGGAGCGCCCACACGCACTTTGACCCTATGATAACCGGGCAGATGCTTTTCGAGACGGGCCGCGG
>JAGWYX010000418.1 GCA_018969165.1 Verrucomicrobiota bacterium | reverse complement strand
TTATCGACCAACTCAAATTCAATGTCGAGGGCCTGATTCCCGCGATCATCCAGGACCAGTCCAGTGGGCGGGTCCTGATGATGGCCTGGATGAACCGTGCCTCGCTGGAACGAACCCTGGCGCTGGGCAAGACCTGCTTCTGGAGTCGCTCGCGCCAGCAGTTCTGGATCAAGGGCGAGACCAGCGGGCATACCCAGACCGTCAAAGGGCTGGCGATCGATTGCGACGGCGACACGCTGTTGATTCAGGTCGAGCAGGTCGGCGCGGCATGCCACGAGAATTATCGATCCTGTTTCTTCCGTTCGGTGGCGTCGGACGGTCGCACGCTGGTGGTGACCGAAGACCGACTCTTGTCGCCGGACTCGACGCCGACCCGGACATGACCGACGACCTGGTTCCATTTGGCAGTCCGCTCTACTGCGGGTTCCTGCTGTTGCTGGTGTTCGCGCGGGGCATGGACTTTGCCAGCACCTGGCTGGCCACGCCGAACCTTGTGCTGGAGGCCAATCCGCTGGCCCGCAAGCTCGGCTGGCGGGGCGGCCTGCTCCTGAATGCCGTGCTTTGCGCCGCCTTCGCCCTTTGGCCGATGCCGGCGGTGATCATCGCCACCACCAGCGTCCTGGTGGCCGCGCGGAACTTCCAATCCGCCTGGCTGATGCGCTCGCTGGGAGAGGAGCGCTACCGATACTGGTTCGCCGAGCAAATCGGCCAGACGCGCCTGGGGCTCTATGTGATGTGCCTGGCGGCGCAGGCCGTGCTGATCGCCGGCGTTGGCGGCGCCTTGATGTATTTCAGCCCGCACGACCTGGTCCCCTTTGCCATCGGCATGGGGATCATTACTTACGCCGCGGCCGTGGCCGTTTATACGTTGCTCTCCCTGTGGCGCATCCGGCGTTGATCGCCCTCTCTCCCCATGTATTACCCGACGCGTGATGAGTTCATCAAACTGGCCGCCCAGGGCAACCTGGTCCCGGTGACCCGCCGTATCCTCGCGGACTTCGAGACGCCGCTGTCGGCTTATCGCAAAATCCGCGGCCAGGGTGAATCGTTCCTGTTCGAATCCGTCGAAGGCGGCGAGCACCTGGGCCGTTACTCGTTCGTCGGCTGCAATCCCCGTGGCGTCATTCGCCAGGTTGGTCAGCGACTTGAATACCTTGAAAATGGCAAGGTGGTCGAGAAGTTCGCCATCCCGCGCGAACCCAATCCCGACTGCTCGCAATGCGTGCGGGATGGCCTCCAGGTGGTGGAGCAAGTCATGCAGCGGTACCGGTCCGTGCCGTTGCCCGCGCTGCCCCGGTTCACCGGCGGCGCCGTCGGTTTCATCGGTTACGAGTTCATCCACGATATCGAGCCCAGCGTGCCGCGTCCGCCGCAGGACGAATTGAAGACGCCGACCCTTTATTTTTTGATTGCCGATGAGCTGTTGATCTTCGACCACGTGGCGCAGACGATCACCCTGCTGGTCAACGCCCTGTTGGACGAGGCCCCCAGTCCGGCCGAGGCCTACGAGAATGCGGTGGCCGAGATCGAGCGGCTCCTGTCGTTGCTCGAACAGCCAAGCCAACACCTGCCGGTAACCGTGCCGCGTGAAATCCCGCCGCTTCCGTTCACCTCCAATGTCTCGCGCGAGCAGTTCCTGGCCAACGTCCGGCGCGCCCAGGAATACATCACCGGGGGCGACATCATCCAGGTGGTCGGTTCCCAGCGTTTCTCGACGCCCGTCAAGGCGGCCCCGCTGGAGGTTTACCGCGCCACCCGGTCGATCAATCCCTCGCCTTACTTGTTCCTGCTGGAGCTGGACGGCTTCGCCCTGGTGGGGGCCTCACCGGAAATCCACGTGCGTTGCGAGGAGGGGCAGGTCGAAATCCGACCGATTGCCGGCACCCGTCCCCGGGGCAAGACCGCCGCCGAGGACTTGGCCAACGAGCAGGAGTTGCTGGCCGATCCCAAGGAACGTGCCGAGCACGTGATGCTGGTGGATCTGGCCCGCAACGACATCGGGCGGGTGTGCGATTTCGGCTCCGTGCGCGTGCGTGACCTGATGGTGGTCGAGCGCTACAGCCACGTGATGCATCTGGTCTCGCAAGTCGAAGGCTGGTTGACGGCGCCCCGCACGCCTTACGACTTGATGCGCGCCACCTTCCCGGCCGGGACCCTGACCGGCGCCCCCAAAGTGCGGGCAATGCAGATCATCTCCGAGTTGGAGCAGACTCAGCGCGGACCGTACGGCGGTTGCGTGGGCTACTTCTCCTTCAACGGCAACCTGGATTGCTGCATCACCATCCGCTCGGCCCTGATCAAGGATGGCTGCGCCTACGTGCAGGCCGGGGGGGGCTGGGTCAATGACTCGAATCCCGAAGCCGAGTTCCAGGAAACGGTCAACAAATCCAAGGCGATGCTCAAGGCCGTGGCCATGGCCGAAGGCTTCACCCGCGAAGCTTGACGGCGGAAATGGGACTTGCAGCCACCGGGGGCGGGAATTAAGGTTTTTTCGCGTGCCAGCCGCGAAGCCAGCATGATCGAGTTGATCCAATTCGCCTGGAGCCCGTTTTGCCTCGTGCAACGGCGCATCCTGGAGTTTGCCGCGACGCCGTTCAAGTGCGTGAACATCCCCTGCGGGGATCGTTCGCTGGTGTGGCGGCTGAGTCGGCACCGCTATTACGCCGTTCCGCTCCTGAAAGATGGCCGATCGGTGGTGTTCGAGACGGACGAGGACTCTCAGGTCATTGCCAAGTACCTGGACAATCAACTGGGCCTGGGCCTGTTCCCGCGGCATTGGGCGGGCGTCCAGAACCTGTTGTGGCGTGCCATTGAAATGGAAATCGAGGCGCTCGCCTTCAAACTCAACGACGTCTATTACCGGGAGTTCGTCCCCGCCGCCGAACAACTGGGATTCCTTCGCCACAAGGAACGCAAGTTCGGTACGGGCTGCATCGACCAATGGCGGACCGGCCAACGGCAGCTCCTCCGCGACCTGGAGCGGCGCTTGATCCCCTACGAGCAAATGCTCGCCGACCGCCCCTTCCTGCTGGACGACCGGCCGCGTTTCGTGGATTTTGACCTGTTCGGCATGCTGGCCAATTTCCTCTACTCGGGTCACTATGCCCTGCCCAAGGCCCACACCCGCCTCAACTCGTGGTACCGCCGCCTGGCCACCCTCGAACATTCGACCCTGCCAAGTGAAGAATTACATCCTTGACACCAATGTCCTGCTCCACGACCCCAATTCCCTGCACAGCTTCGCCGAAAACCGCGTGCTCCTGCCCATCGAGGTCATCGAGGAAATCGACCACTTCAAACGCGAGCCGACCGAGCTGGGCCAGAATGCCCGCGCCGTCGCGCGCACCCTCGACAGCTTGCGAAGCCAGGGGCGGCTGAGCGAAGGCGTGCAGCTCGACAACGGTGGGCGGCTGCGCATTATTTTTCAAAACGGCCACGATAAGGGCTCGCTTTCCTTCAACGGCCCATCGGTGGACAGCCGGATCCTCGCGCACGCCGTGGCGGTGCAAAAGGCCGATCCCCAGGTCGCCACCGTGCTGGTCACCAAGGACATCAACCTCCGCATCAAAGCCGACGCCGTTGGCTTGCCCGCCGAGGACTACGAAACTGATCGGGTCCTGCTCAAGGACCTCTACTCGGGCATTTTCGAGTGGGCGGTCAGCCCGGAAATCCTGGCCCGGTTTCGATCCACCGGCTCCCTCGACCTGGCCGGACGCGGCACCCGCTTCCCCAACGAATACTGCACCCTGATGGAGGAAGCCAACCCCAAGCGCGCCGCCCTGACCCGGGTGGACACGACGGCGAAAAAACTGGCGCCGATCCTGGACGTGCGGGAAGGGGTCTGGGGCATTCGGCCCCGCAACCGGGAACAGCATTTCGCTTTCGACGCCCTGCTGGACGACCGGATCAAACTCGTCACGCTCATGGGCAAGGCCGGCACCGGCAAGACCTTGCTCGCCCTGGCCGCCGCGCTCAAACGGACGATCCAGGACCGCGAGTTCCGCCGCGTCGTGGTCGCGCGCCCGACCATTTCCATGGGCAAGGAAATCGGGTTTCTCCCCGGCACCCTCGAGGAGAAGCTCGACCCCTGGATGCAGCCGATCCACGATGCCCTGGAATTGCTAGGCGACTTGAACATGGGTCAGGAGCACCGCCGAACCAGTGAGTTGATGCGCGCCGGGAGCATCGTCGTCGAGGCCCTGAGCTACATCCGCGGCCGCAGCATCGCCAACCAGTTCATGATTATCGACGAGGCCCAAAACCTGACGCCCCTGGAGGTCAAGACCATCATCACCCGGGTCGGCCAGGGCACCAAGATCGTGTTCACGGGCGATCCCTATCAGATCGACAACCCCTACGTCGATTCCTCGTCGAACGGTTTCAATTACCTGGTCAACAAATTCCGCGAAATACCGCTGGCGGCGCATATCGAGCTGCAGAAAGGCGAACGCTCCGAGTTGGCCGAGATGGCGGCCAACTTGCTTTAGTCCAATGGGAAACCCTCCGGCTTTGCCGGAGGACTCCCGAAGTTTGACAGCTCCGGGAGTCATTGCGGAGTCTGTGCTTCGTGAACTGCTCAAAGTTTACGAAAGGCACAGACCATGCAGATCTATGAAAGCCTGAAACACACGACCTGGGAATGCA
>JAGWYX010000417.1 GCA_018969165.1 Verrucomicrobiota bacterium | reverse complement strand
GGCGGCGCGCCCGGGCGCGCACGACGGCATTGCCCAGCCGGCGGCTGGTCACCACCCCAAGCCTCGGCGTGGCACCGGCCGGCAGGTCCATCCAGTTGGCGACCAGACACCCCTCCGTCAGGCGCCGACCCCGGGCTTTGAGCCGGTCGAAATCGGCGCTGACGGCCAGCCGCTGGGCGCGGCCGAACCGCAACGAGGTCGAGATGCCCGTGGCCATAACGGGCGCGGACTAGACCGGCGTCAGCCGTTTGCGGCCGACCCGCCGGCGGTTGGCCAGGACGCCCCGGCCGCTCTTGGTCGCGCGTCGGCTTAAGAAGCCATGCTGCCGTTTGCGGCGGATTTTCGACGGTTGATATTGGCGTTTCATGTGTTGCGATGATTGTGTGACGTTGCCATGTTCCCCAGGCGGACGACACGCTGCACGACTCTTCCGCGCCACGCGGAAACGCAGAACATAACAATGACCGGAGAGGTGTCAAGCCCACGGGCTGGTTCCCAAAGACCGCCAATCAAATTCGCACGCGCGGCAAACATTGGCGGCCCGCGCCGCGCCGCGAGTGCCGGCCGGAAATCCGAAGCCCGCCAGCCGAAATCCGAAGGAAGGCCGAAGCCCGAGGTCCGACCCATCACGCCGGGCCGCGGTTCGGTTCTCGGTCCTCGGCCTTGGCATTTCCTTCGGCCTTCGGATTTCGGACCTCGGAGTTTCCCGGCGTCGCCTCACCCGGTTGCAAGGCGGCGATGGCGGCCATGATCTCATCGGCCACCTGCTGATAAATTTCCTTCAGCCGCACCCTCGAGCAGGTCGCGGCCTCGGTCCGCGACGCCTCGAATCCCAGGGGTAAACCGTACTGGACGCCCACGCGGCGCGGTTGGGGCACGCGCAGATGCCGGCCATACGCCTCGTAGGTTCCGAACACGCGCACC
Source organism: Verrucomicrobiota bacterium (assembly GCA_018969165.1). GTDB lineage: Bacteria > Verrucomicrobiota > Verrucomicrobiia > Limisphaerales > JAGWYX01 > JAGWYX01. Next base: position 3,731 of record JAGWYX010000417.1, on the reverse strand, counting down.
GGCACGACTGGCGCGTTGGACTTGATGACGGTCAGCCCGATGCCCGACCGGGCCGGTTGGAACCGGCCGTCGCGGCTGCGCGTCCCCTCGGGAAACAGAAGGATCGCGTCCCCGGCCAGCAAGCGGTCGAGGATCCGTTTGAGCCCCGCCGCGCCGCCGCCCTCACGGTCCACGGGCACCACCTTCCAGCTCCGCAGGACCGCCCCCACGATCGGGAAACGGAAAAGCGACTCGCGCGCCAAGTAATTGATTTCCCGCCGCACGCCGGCCCCGACCAGCGGCGGATCCAGATAACTGCAGTGGTTGGCGGCCAGGATCACCGGACCGGTCAACGGGACGCGTTCGGGGTGACATATCTGCCAGCGAAAATAAGTGGCAAACAGGCACCGGAACGCACACCAGCCCAGGCGATAACTCAGATTCATCCGGCGTCTCCCAGCCGCCGCCGGATTTCCGCCAGGATCAGCCCGCTGGTTTGCTCGGCCGTCAGCGTCGAGTTGTTGATGACCTTGGCTCCGAGCGGCACCATCAACGGCGCGGCCGCGCGCTCGCTGTCGCGCCGGTCGCGGACGGCCAGGTTCTCGCGCACCCCTTCGGCGGCGCGCCGCCGCGAGCGCTCGTCCAGCGAGGCATCGAGGTAAAATTTGAATTCGGTCTCGGGGAACACATTCGACCCGATGTCGCGCCCTTCCATCACCAGGTTGCCGAACTTCACGCACGCCCGTTGCGACTGCTTCATCCAATCGCGGACCTTGGGGACGGCGGCCACCTGCGGCACCGCGGCGCTGGTTTCGGCGGTGCGGATTTCCTTCTGGGGAAAGTAACCATCCACCAGCAACCGCACCTCGCCATCGACGCACACCAGTTGCGTCTTCCATTTGCGGCAGAGCGCGGCCACCGCCTTGGCGTCCGTGACGGCGACCCGCTGTCGCAAGCACTGCCAGGCCAGGGTCCGGTACATCGCGCCGGTATCGACGTAAATGTAGCCCAGCGCCCGGGCCACCAGTTTGGCGTTGGTGCTCTTGCCGCTGGCGCTGGTGCCGTCAATGGCGATGACGATGGGAGAAGGCATCAGAATGCGGATGGCAGATTGCGGATTGCGGATGGTGGGAAGCCGCCTTGCGCGAGGGCATATGCAACGGGGCCATGAACCAGCACGTGATTGGACCGCGGCTTGTCCCAAACCGCAGCGCGTGCCAAGCCGCTGCGGGCTGAGGACAACCCGCGGTCCGGCTCATGGGCAGGAGATGCCCCGGTCCGTTGGCGGGCGGGCGCGGTTCCACCCGCGCCCACACAGGTTCGGAACCAGCGGCAGATCTCCCCGACCAGCGGCCGGCTCAGTCGGCGAACAATTCGTCGTGGGTCAACTGCCGGCCGGTGGCGGCGTCGCGAATCGTCGCCCCCAGGCCGCGCGGCGGCGGCGCGGCCAGTTTCTGGAAAAAGTTGGGAAAGGTCTTCTTCACGCACGCCGGATTTTTGATTTTTATCCCCGGCACTTTCAATCCCAGAATCGCGAAGCACATCGCCATCCGGTGATCGTGGTAGGTCTCGATCTCGGCCCCGTGCATGTGGTCTGCCGACGGGAACACGGTCAGGGTGTCGCCTTCCTCGACGACTTTCGCGCCGCAGCGGGTCAACTCGGTTCGCAGCGCGGTCACGCGCTCGCACTCCTGGACGCGGAGGCGGCCCAGGTCGGTGAAACGCAAGGCGTCGACACCGAGAAACTTGATCTGCTCCCGCGCCAGCAGGGACGCCAGCACGATCGCCGTCATGACACTATCGCCCAGGTGTTTCTGTCGAGATATGCCAGCAGGAAATGAAAAGCCACGTGGAGATTGATTGCCAAAGGCGCCGTAACCGCCGGGGGAATTGAATGCGCCGTGCAAGACATGCAGAACAACATGGAAGCCTTGGTCCGGTTGCCAGCCCGAGTTCGGCCAGTTTGCGACCGTTACCGTAAACGAGTGCCCGAGGTGATTTCCTGCTGCCCAAAAATAACTCCCGCTCGACGCATCCGGTTCGATCTGGAAGGTGCCGCCACCCGGCGGAAAGGCCTCGATCATCTTCGTCGTGAGCGCGACGTAGGGCGATTCCTCGGCATTCTCGCCTGTGATCTTCACGTTCCATCCGCCCGCGCTGGCGCAGAGCAAAAGGGCCGAGGCGAATTGTGAGCTTTCCTCGATGCTCACCGTGCACGAGCGCGGAGGGTTCTCCGCCGCAGCCCCCGAGGCGAGGCGGTTCGGATCGATTTCAGATTGCAGATTTGAGATTTCAGATTTCGGAGTTTCTTCGGACCTCGGACTTCGGATCTCGGACGTCCCGCCACCGAAAATCTTCGCTGGCAGCCGGTCATTCTGGTTGTCGGTCTCCACGCGATAACCCAGCTCGCGCAGCGCTTGGAGCAGCGCCGCCTGCGGCCGCTCGTGCATGCGCGGCGTGCCGTGTAACCGATAAACGCCATCGCCCAGGCAGACCAACGCCGCCAAAAACCGTGCCGCAGTGCCGGCGTTGCCCACAAACAATTCCAACGGTTGCGCCGCCGTGCCGCCGCGCGGGATTCTGCCCCCCAGCCCGTTGACCGTAATCGTTCGGTTGCAGAACTCCTCCGGGTCCGGCTCGACCGCGACCTCGAATCCTAGTCGGCGCAGGCATTCGACCATGATCTGCGTGTCTTCGCTCCACAACGCGCCGGGCAGTTTGGTTTGACCGTCGGCCAGCGTCGCCAGGACCAGCGCCCGGTTGGTGATGCTTTTGGAGCCCGGCACGGTGATCTCGGCCCACACCGCCTTGCCGAGGGGAACGATTTCGATCAGGTCAGGCAGGGGCATCCGCGGTGAAGTTGTCAGGTGCTCAGGTTGTCAAGCGAGGCGTCGCCTCAGACCTCAGGTCAACTTTGCCGTGCAGCTTCGGTTTCTCATTTCCTTCGTCCGTTCTCTCCGTGCCTGCCTGTCGGCAGACAGGCGCCTCGCTTAGAGAGTCCTCGAGGAGCAAAACGCAGGCCGGGAAAGAGACACCAGAATTCGACTTGATAACAGCAAGTTCCACAATTCAAGGATTGCAGCCTGCCGCCGTTCACCTCACGACGCGCTTGCGTCCCACGCGAAGTTCCGTCACCAACATCACGTCGATGATGCGGAAGCGTTCATCTGAGCGATAAACAATAACGGTGCGCCCCCGCGGGCCGATGGCGATGAAGTCCGGGTGGGGCACTCGGACCGATTGGCCGTCGGCAAGGTGGATCGTGAAAGGCTGGAACGGGGTGGCATCGACCAATTCGCGAATCTGTTCCATTGTCATGGCACCCGGAGCCTACGCCCCGCTGGCCACCGCAGCAAGCCCGGCGAGGCGCGCCTCAGACCTCCTTCGGGCTCCGTCGGTGAATCCTCGGTTTTCGTCTTCTACCTCTTTCTGCTCTGCGCGCGCCTCGCTCTCACTCCGGCGAATTACCCTGGCCGCACCAGGCGTCGCGCCGTTGCTTGGCCTTGACGAAGAACTCCTCGATTGCCTGCTGGTCGCCATGTTCGAGGGCCAGTTGGAATTCCTGCATGTCCTCGATGAACACACCCAGGACCCGCGCCAGGTTCTCGCGATTGGCCAGGGCGATATCCCGCCACATCTCGGGCGAGCCCGAAGCGATCCGGGTGGTATCCCGGAACCCGTTTGCGCAAAGCTGCGCCTGCTCCTTGGGATGCACCGGGCTGAGGACGTAATTCGCCAGCTCGGCCGCCACG
>JAGWYX010000416.1 GCA_018969165.1 Verrucomicrobiota bacterium | reverse complement strand
GTTTACTCGGACGTGGATATCAATTCCATGCACGTCCAGTTGGCCGACGAAGCCATCTGTATCGGCAAAGGCCCCAGCAGCGACAGCTACCTGCGCATCGACCGGTTGGTCAGCGCCGCCGAGATCGCCGATGTCGATGCCATCCACCCGGGCTACGGGTTCCTCTCCGAGAATGCCCACTTCGCCGACGTTTGCGAGAACTGCAACATCCGGTTCATCGGCCCAAGTTCCCGGACGATGAACGCCCTGGAGAACAAGGCTGTCAGTCGGGTCCTGGCCAAGAAGGCGGGCGTCCCTTGTCCCCCCGGCTCCGAAGGCGCGGTCGAGACCCAGCAGGAGGCCCTGGACACGGCCAAGCGCATTGGCTACCCGGTGATGATCAAGGCCGTCGCCGGTGGTGGCGGCCGGGGCATGCGCCCGGCACATAACGACATTTCCCTGGCCAAGGCCTACCACGCCGCGCGCAGCGAAGCCGAAAAGGCCTTCGGCAACTCCGAGGTCTATATCGAAAAACTCATCGAAAACCCCCATCACATCGAATTCCAAATCCTCGGCGACAGCCGCGGCAACCTGATTCACCTGGGCGAGCGGGACTGCTCGATCCAACGCCGCAACCAGAAGATCGTCGAGGAAACCCCCTCGCCGCTGATCGAGAACAAGTTTAAAGACCTGCGCAAAAAAATGGGCAAAGCCGCCATCCGCATCGCCGAGGTGGCCCACTTCACCAACGCAGGCACGGTCGAGTTCATCGTGGACGATCATGGCAGCTTCTTCTTCCTGGAGGTCAACAAGCGCATCCAGGTCGAACACCCCATCACCGAGGAAGTCACCGGCCTGGACCTGGTTAAACTGCAAATCCTCATCGCGATGGGCGAACCCCTGCGCCTCTCCCAGAACGACGTCCAAATCCGCGGCCATGCCATCGAGTGCCGCATCAATGCCGAGGATCCGTTCAACGACTTCCTGCCCAGCCCGGGTCGCATCGAGATGTACTTTCCCCCCGGCGGCCGCGGCGTGCGCCTGGACAGCCACGTGTATGCCGGCTATGTCATCCCGCCCAACTACGACTCGCTGATTGCCAAACTGATCACCTTCGGCAAGGACCGGCGCGAGGCGATGGACAAGATGAACCGGGCCCTGGCCGAATACTTGATCAGCGGCATCAAGACCACCATCCCGTTCGAACAGGCCATCCTCCAGGATCCCAATTTCCGGCGCGGCGTCTATACGACCGGCTTCATCGAGCAACTCCTCGGCGGCGCCCGCCGCGAACTGATCGAAGAACGCGTTTGACCTGGACCCAGCCGCCACCGCGGATGGTTCTCCCATGATAGCCCTTGCCCACTGCCGGCTCTACGCCTTCGTGGACACGGGCTATCTCCGCGGCCGTTCGCCGGTGGAAGTGGCGCGCCAGCTCTGCATGGGTGGCGCCGACCTGATCCAGTTACGCGCCAAGGGCGTTGCCGTGGAGCAGGTCCGGCGGCTGGCCGAGCAGCTCCTCCCGGTGACAAACGCCGCCGGCGTCGGCCTCGTCATCAACGATCATCTCGACATCGCCCGCGCAATCGGCGCGCCGATCTGCCACCTGGGACAGGAGGATTTCTTCGGCACGGGCAAAACCCTGCTGTCCCAACTCCGGCCGGCGTCGGAACCGCTCCTGATTGGCCTCAGCAGTCATGGACCGCAGGAGGCCCAGCGCGCCTTGGTCGCCGGGGCTGACTACCTCGCCGTCGGCCCGGTCTATCCCACCGCCACCAAGCCGACAACTCGCCCCGTCACCCTCGAATACGTCCGGTGGGCGGCGGCTCATGTCGCCATCCCCTGGTTCGCCATCGGCGGCATCAATTGGGACAATCTCGACGCCGTCCTGGCCGCCGGTGCCCGGCGGATTTGCGTCGTCTCCGCCATTCTGAATGCCGACAACGTCGCCGGCGCTTGCCAAAAGTTCAAGGACCGCCTAAGGTCCGCGCCGCTGTGAACTCGAATGTCCTGATTGTTGGCTCGACCGCGTTGGATTCCATCAAGACGCCTCGGGCCGAAAACCCGCGGTTACTGGGCGGTTCGGCCAGCCACGCGGCGGTGGCGGCCAGTTTCTTTGCGCCGGTCAAGCTGGTCGGTGTGGTGGGCGAGGATTTTCCCCCACGGTACCTCCGCTTCTATCGGGAGCGCGGCATCGATCTGACCGGCCTCCAATTCGCCCCAGGCAAGACCTTCCACTGGGCCGGCGAATACGAAATCAACATGAACAACCGCCGCACGCTGCGGACCGAGCTGGGCGTGCTGGCGGACTTCAATCCACAATTGCCGGTCAGTTACCAGCACGCGCCTTATGTCCTGCTGGCCAATCTGGCCCCGGCCGTCCAACACCATGTCCTGCGCCAGTTGCGCCGGCCAAGGTTTGTCGTGGCGGACACCATGGACTTATGGCTCAACGTCGCCCGAGCCGACCTGCTGAAGCTGCTCAAACACGTGGACGGTTTTGTGCTCAACGATAGCGAGGCCCGCCAACTGGTCAAAGAGGACAATGTGGTCCTGGCGACGCGACGCATCCACCGGCTCGGTCCCAAATACGTGATCGTCAAGAAAGGCGAGCATGGCGCCATCCTCTCGTCGCCCTCCGGCCTGTTCGTGTGCCCCGCGTTTCCCCTCGAGAAGGTCGTGGACCCCACCGGTGCCGGGGATTCATTTGTGGGGGGCCTGCTGGGTTACCTGGCTTCGAAGGGTGGCGCTTTGGAAACGGCCCTGCGCCGGGGCATGATTTATGGCACCGTGGTCGCGTCGTTCTGCTGCGAGGGATTTGGTCTGCAGCGGACCGCAAGGCTGGATCGCCGCGCGATCGAGCAGCGGGTGCGACAGCTCGAAAAGCTGACGCGGTTCTGAGCCGGGTCGGGTCGCCAAGCCACGCGGCAGTTGCGCCCGATGGCCGGCTGTGGTAGACGTCTTCCCGTGCGGTGCGGGTGTGGTTCAATGGTAGAACGTGGGCTTCCCAAGCCTGAGACGAGGGTTCGATTCCCTTCACCCGCTCCAACTGCCCCCCGGCGTCCCCGTGCGTCAGACTGCGACCAAACCCGCCATTCACAGCCCTTTCCGCGTGTTCTGCACCCTCGCTCGATGCGACAGCCTGCGACCCGTTTTGCCCCTCTGCGCCTGAAATCTGTGCGCGTATTTGTGTATACTTCCCGAGCCGGGGCAGGTCCTTGATCGCCTCGTAAATCGGCAACTGGGTCTCGTCCGTGTAGACCTTCGACGTGAGTTTGATGTCGCTGTGCCGCATGAGCTTCATCGCGAACCGTTGCGCAACGCCGTTCCGTTGAAGGAACGTCGCCCACGTGTACCGCAGCGCGTGAAAATCCGCGAAGCGGCCGAGCTCGTCCTGGTATGGAATGCCGTTCTGCTCGGAGTCCTTCCTTAAGCGCAGCGCGCGCGGAATCCCAGTCGGGAACACCAACCCGGTCGCGGAAGCATTCGCGGGCCGGTGCGCGGCCAGGGCTTCGGCCACTTCGGGAATCAGCGCCACCGCCTCCTCGGTTTTGTTCTTGGCCCACGCAGCGCGCACGATCACGCAAGGCACCGGCGCCGCCAGGTTCACATCGCCCCAAGTCAGTTGCCGCAGTTCCTCCTGGCGCAATCCAGTTCTGGCCGCAACCAGGTAGATGATCCCCCGCGGTCCCGACCCCGTCATCAACCGCCGCAGTTCGTCATCGGTGAAGGCCCGCCGCAAACGCTTCTTTTGGCCTCGCTCGTCAATCTTGCTGACATGTCGCAAGGGGTTCGTCTTGATGCGGCCGACACGCTCCATCCAGTTCAGGAAGGACACCATGCCTTGCAAATAATGGTTCAGCGTCCGGCACGAGGCCTTCTGACCGTTACGCCACGTGATGAAAGAATCCGCGCTGACATGGCAGGCGAGCTCCCAACGGCATTCCTCCAGCAACCGTAGAACCCGTGATTTCAACAACCGCGCCCCTCGTCCACCGCGGCCTGCCCGCCCCCGCGTCACCAGGTCGGTTTCGTAATCCTCCAAATGGGTAACGAGGGCCTTCTTCGCAGCGTCGCGAACGATGACAGGTTCCAAAATGCCCGCCGCCTCCCGTTCCTTCTCCCGAATGAAATCGTGCGCGCGCTTTTCCGCCACCTGCTTGTCCGTGACACTCAACGAGACCCATTTGTCCGCCGGCATGTCCCCAATCCGATACCGGAGGTAGTAGAACCGCGTTTGCTGGACCGTCCCGCCTTTCCGAAACCGCCGCCGCTCAACCGTGAAAATCATGCGACACCTCCCCCGGCGATCCGCGCCAGCAATTCCCCCAGAATATACCGGGTCGCGTGCCGAATTTTGACCCGTGTCAATTGGCCCTCTCCCGCCATCCGCTCCAAAGTGCGGCGCGAGCAGCTCAGCAGCCGCATCGCCTCGGCGGTCTTCACCAACCGCCGGGACTCGCACCGCCCTCCGTTCTCCGATTCAGCATTCATACCGACCTGTTCTTTCCGTGGCTCCTGTCCACCCGCCCGCTCCTTTGGCGCAACCACCCGGTTGCGCAGGAATCCGTAACTTACGGGCCGCAACGATTAGACCCAGTTGCCAACTGCCGGGAAATCTCCCGCAAGGCTTGCGATGTGTCAAGTCTTTTTCTGAAAGCGCCGCTCGGCCGCGCGACCCAGCCGC